>CAYPIV010000177.1:1438-2356 GCA_964410895.1 uncultured Ruminococcus sp.
TATCATGTATGCCGAGCTGAACACCAAATCCGATTACTGTCAGTGTTGCGGTTGGGACGGTGAGATCCGGATCGTGGAGGAGGACGGAAAACTGATCTGGAAGTGCCCGAAGTGCGGAAATACCGATCAAAGCAAAATGAATGTTGCCAGAAGGACCTGCGGATACATCGGAACGCAGTATTGGAATCAGGGACGGACGCAGGAGATCCGTGACCGCGTGCTCCACCTGTAACGCGAAGATGTTGACCGACTGCAAAGAGGTGCAAAAACGGCATTTTCGTTGATTTTTCGGAGGTAAAAATGAATTATTGCGAACTCAAAAAAAACGATATTGCCAACGGGGAGGGAATTCGAACGTCTCTCTTTGTATCGGGATGTACCAATCATTGTGAGGAATGCTTTCAGCCGCAAACGTGGGACTTTCAATACGGAGTACCGTTTACGGAGGAAACCGAAACGGAGATTTTTGAATCGTTGGCGCCGTTTTATATCAACGGATTGAGTTTGCTCGGTGGGGAACCGTTGGAACCCGCCAACCAGCGCAGGCTGCTTCCGTTTTTGTCCCGCGTTCGAAATCGATATCCCGACAAGACCGTTTGGTGTTTCACAGGGTTTGTTTTGGAAACCGAATTGTTGTGCGACGGCGCTTATCCGAGATGCGAAGTGACGGATGAGATCCTGAAACAGATCGATGTTTTGGTGGATGGGCGGTATCAAAAGCAGAATCGTGATATTTCGTTGCGGTTTCGGGGGTCCTCCAATCAGCGCTTGATCGATCTTCCGCGCACGTTGCAGACCGGTTCGGTCGTTCTGTGGGACCGTTGAGATTGTGGGACCCGATCCGACCGTTTGACTGCCGAAACTACGAAAATAACTCGCGGCGGTCCCTGCATTTTGAAGATGGCATCCTACCGCGAG
>CAYPIV010000178.1:0-2343 GCA_964410895.1 uncultured Ruminococcus sp.
CCGTTTTGCAACGTGTACTCACCGAGTAGAGCTTCCTCTTCGCAAAGGGCAACGGACGCCGCAATTGCGGATGTGTCAAGTGCAAGAATTTTCATGTGTTACATCCCTCCCGGATCCATTCCGCCGTAACGGAACGCAATGCCGGCTGTATTTCGCTCGGCTTCCGAATCGTGACCCGAAGATACTCTTCCGGTAACGCGTAGGGAATGTTTTCGCTCCATTCCACAAGACAGATCCCGCCACGGTTGAAGTAGTCGTAAAAGCCGATCGACTCCAGATCCTCCTCGGTCTCAATCCGGTACATATCAAAATGGAACAAAGAACGCGGTTTGGAACGATATTCGTTGACCAAGGCAAAGGTCGGAGAACGTACGATCGCGTTTGGCGCAATGACCGAAGCAAAGCCGCGCACGAATGCGGTCTTTCCGACACCAAGATCGCCGAACAGCGCGAGAAACGGCGGAAGTTCCGAGCGGGTATTGAATTCGTTGGCAAGTGCCGCTCCGAAAGCTTCGGTTTCCTGTACGGAGCTGCTGATGATCTGCGTTGGAAATGTCAAGTTCATTCTCCTAACGTTTTCGGATTCTTTTGTTTAGAGTATATCATAGTTTTCGGATTTTGTAAATACTTTCCATTGAATTTTTGAAGGAAAAATACAAGATCGTACCGGTTCCGAAGAAAATGCAACTTGGGGTCCCGTTGTCGCATTTCGGCGAAAAAGGGCGGAAAATACAGGGTGAGATCTTATTTTGAATGTTTTTTGCGTTCCGATAACGGCTGTTTGGTACCGTCCGGATATTCGATCACGGTATGTTCCAAAACGCCGGTAAACTGTTTTCTGAAATCGGCAAGATATTCGGCGCGAAGGGTCGCCTGTTCCTTCTTTTCTTCCTCGGTCAGTGCGGTTTCTTTGGCTTTTCTTGCCAAGGCGTTGATGCGTTCGACTTTTTTTTGTTCCATTTGTTTCAAGCGGTTTCCTTTCCTAAAGTGGGATCGAATGATCGTGTTGCTTAGATAAGAAATACGGTCCCCACATCCGTCAGCGGGGCATCGGTCAATGAGATCGGTTCTGTTTTGTGTTGGCGGCAAAAGGCAACGACGGAGTCGGCTTCCGGGTGGTTTTTCAAATTGCCGCAAAAGTACGGCGCTGTTTCGGGGTCGTACGGTGCGTAAGAGCAGGCACCGCCGAGAAACCCGGTATCGTATCCGTTCAGAATGCATCCGTTTTTCGATAGTGAAAGGACGGAAATACCGTGCTTTTCGGCAACTTTCGCAATGGAAGCATCCGCTGTGATCAAAGCGTTATCGGAGATCGGGATGACGGAGCATTTCACATATCCTTGCCGAACGGCACAAACGGAATACTTCGGATCTTGCGTCAGTTCCGTAGCCGTATCGGGAGGGTGGCACAGAAGTGTATTTCCGATCAAAACGGCATTCAACAGGATCTCGCGATGATATCCGTATCCCAATTCCGCTCGGCAGATCCGAATCGGACGGTCGGTGAGTTCGGAAAGCAACAGCAATTCTTTTTCCGCAACGGATCGATAGAGTTGCGTGGTATATACGGCATCCGGCGCAAAAAACAAAAGGGCATCCGGATGCGTTGCGATCGGTTTGGGAAGCAAAGGGTGCGGCGGCAACAGGATCGGCGTGTATCCGAAGGCGGTGATTGCACGGATGAGCGCTTTGTTGCTGTCCCGACCGAAAACGGCGTGTGTCGGCATGGAGGATCCTCCTCATTCCTATGGGACATTTGAAAAATAAAGGGCAGACACCGGGGCGTCTGCCATGATCTTTATTTGCACCGAACGGAAATCAAGCCTTTTTCATGGTGCGCAGGCAACGAGAACAAACATTGATGGATTTGCTGCCTTCGATTTTTACTTTGCGAATATTGGGCTTCCAAGTTCTGTTGGTCTTGCGATGAGAATGGGAAACATTCTGACCGAATACAACACCTTTGCCGCAGATACAACACTTTGCCATTTTTGACACCTCCTGTAAAACCTTTTGCCAAAGGATCCCTTTGACATGCAAATTACATTACAACGTGAGATATTATACCATATCTTTCGGAAAAATGCAAGAGCTTTTGAAAAGTTTTTTGAATTTTATTCATTTTTTTTCGAAATGGGGAACAGAATCTCCAAATCATTCTCGGAAAGCCCCTGTGTCAGGCAAACATCGGCATCTGCAACCGCGCTTTCAAAGGCGATGCAGACCCCGCCTGCCTGTTTCATGACGGACAATGCAAACCGAACCGTTGCATCCGCCGGCAACGCGGCTCCGCGACAAAGCAAAACGGTTTGCGATCGGAGAATGGCATTGGACAGCGGTCCG
>CAYPIV010000179.1:0-2341 GCA_964410895.1 uncultured Ruminococcus sp.
CGCGACCCACGGTTTTGGAGACCGGTACTCTACCAGCTGAGCTATACCCCTGTGTACAGTTTCCTGCAACGTTCCCATTATATCATATTCTTTTTCAAAATGCAAGACTTTTCGAAAATCTTTTTTGAAAAAAGTAAAAATCGTTCTGTGCGACAGCAAAACGGGTGGCTTTCTCTCAAATCGGATCGCAAATATCCCGATCTCTTGCAAACTGCCTTTTTGAAACCACTCGAACGCCTTGCCGATCGGCACACGGAAAGGACCGCGGCTTTCGAAGATCGTCCCGCTTCCGCAAAGATGGAATGATTCTGTTTGACGGCACGAGTGCGTATTTGTAAAAAAAGGCGGATTTCGTTTTGCCCGTTGTGATCCGACTTGCCGTCCGAAACCCATTCGAAACGATCGGACGATCGGTCCTCTCGGGTCGGTAGGAATGATCAACGGCGGGGCTGTCGGCTGCCTTTTGCGGAGACAAAAAGCGGATCCGTTGTAACCGCAAGGCTGCAACGGATCTGCTTTCGGACTTATGCGAGGCAAACGTTCACTGCGCGAAGCTTTTCGCTGTTCTTGGGATCTGCTTCGGTGTCAAACGTCACCTTCTGACCCTCTGTCAGTGTTTTGAAGCCTTCGATCTGAATTGCGGAAAAGTGAACGAATACATCGTTTCCGCCTTCATCGTTGGAGATAAAGCCGTAGCCTTTCTCTGCATTGAACCACTTTACTGTACCTTTGTTCATTATCGGGTACCTCCGTGTAAAAATCTGTACCCGAAAAAAAGAGGTCCACAACTCTTTCCGCATCGGAAAACCGTGATCTGCGGAGAATCGTGAGACCAAGAATCTTACTCGAATACACGGATATTATAACACAAAGCATTTTTCTTGTCAATACATTTTTTTGTGATTTTTCAAAAAATATGCAGCCGAACTTTCTTGGTGGCGGGAAAGCGGGACGAGGGGAGAGATCCGTTCCAAAAGATGCCGGATTCGATGATCCGACCGACAGGATGCGTTCAACGAGATCCCGCGTTTTCGATTATGGCGAACCGATTCGAAAAAGCGGTTGTTCTCGCAGACTTTGCGCGATCGCTTTTTTGATTTCGATCCGAAAGAACGGATGCATACTTTCGAGAACGATCCGTACGACATGGATCTTTTTGAATTTTGCGGGGCTGAGGGATGGCCCCGGTTCCGCTTGATGAAACTTTCGTCTATTTTTCGGAAAACTCTTGTAACTTTTGGACTTTTGTGCTACAATACCATTGTCGGTGGATCGAAAGATCGGAACAGGAGAACGCTTATGCAATTGGATTTGTTCGGCAAAAAACGCTACCAAGTTAATTTACACATGCACACAACGCTTTCGGACGGTGCTCTGCCTCCGGAGGAAGCGGTACGGGTCTATGCAAAGAACGGGTATGATGCCGTGGCACTGACAGATCATTGGAAGTTCGGTGCGGAACGGCAACTGTGCGGGATCACGGTATTGCCGGGGTGTGAATACAATCTGCCCGTTGGCGATAGCGCAAAGGGGGCTTTTCACATTGTCGGGATCGGAATGAAGCGCGAACCGGAGACGGATCGGGATATGTCTGCGCAGGAATTGATCCATGCGGTGCGGAAAGCGGGCGGTCTTGCCGTGTTGGCGCACCCCGCGTGGTCGCTGAATACACCGGAGCAGATCCTGCCGCTGGAGGACATTGACGCAACAGAGATCTACAATTCGGTTTCCGGGGTCCATATGTCGCGGCGCCCCGATTCCGGCATCATTGTGGATATGCTTGCTTCTCAAGGGCGGATCTATCCGTTGCTTGCGTCGGACGATACGCATTACTATGACGGTACCGATGACTGCATTGCATGGAGCATGGTGCAGGCGGAGGAGTGCACTGCCGATGCGTTGATCGAGGCGATCAAGTTGGGTCGTTTTTACTCGACGCAGGGACCGGAGATCCATCTTCTGCGCACGGAGAACGGTTTTACCGTCAGATGTTCTCCCTGTCGGGAGATCGTATTCTTGTCCAACTTGGTTTGGACCCCGCGCGTGTTTGAGGGAGAGGCTTTAACCGAAGCAAGTTATACTCCCCGACCGGAAGAGCGGTTTTTGCGTGCGCAGGTGACCGATGCCAACGGGCGGATGGCTTGGACCAATATCTGTTTGATCTGATCGGATCGGGAACGGACCGCAGCACGCGTTGATCCGTTTCCATCCTTCCGAACGATCGTGAAGAAAAATACGGAAAGAAAGAACATATTATGAAAATCGGATTTATTTCTTTGGGGTGTCCCAAAAATCAGCTGGACACCGAAGTTATGCTGCATGAGATCCTTTCGGCAGGATA
>CAYPIV010000180.1:0-2311 GCA_964410895.1 uncultured Ruminococcus sp.
TTGGATTACCGATTCTATTTGACCGACACCGATATCCGCTTGGAATTGGTGCGAGACCGGGTTCCTTACTCCGTACGGTTACACAAGGACGAGTACAACGATATCGGATTGGAATTCGAAACTCCTCTGATGGATCAAAAACATTCCTGCCAAAATCGATGCGTATTCTGTTTTATCGATCAATTGCCGAAAGGGATGCGGGAGTCCCTGTACTTTAAAGACGACGATGACCGACTTTCTTTTCTGCACGGGAATTATGTAACTTTGACCAATTTGAAAGATGCGGACATCGAACGCATCATCACCATGCACATCTCGCCGATCAACGTATCCGTTCACACCACAAATCCGGAACTTCGCGTTCAAATGATGCACCATCGACGTGCCGGAGCAGTGCTTTCCTATTTGCGCACCCTTGCAGACGCGGGCATTGCGCTTTGTACGCAGATCGTTCTGTGCAAAGGATTAAATGACGGCAAAGAGTTAGATCGCAGCATGCGCGACCTTGCCTCCTATCTTCCCGCGTTGCGTTCCTGTTCCATTGTTCCCGTGGGTCTGACAAAATTCCGCGAAGGTCTGTTCCCCCTGCAACCCTTTACCGCGGAAGACTGCGCAAACGTCATTGCACAGGTAAATGCTTTCGGCGACGAATGCCTTGCCAAATACGGCACCCGTGTTTTTTACTGTTCCGATGAATTTTACGTTCTTGCGGGACTTCCTTTGCCGGAAGAAAGCTATTATGAGGATTATTCTCAAATTGAAAACGGGGTCGGAATGTTGACCTCGATGACATCCGAATTTCAAGCGGAATTGCAATATTTAGACGAACTGTTACCGTCTTTCCGCGCACCGCGCACGGTCTCGATCGTAACGGGAAGTGCCGCATATGAGCATCTATCACAACTCTGCAACGTGTTGGAACAACAAGTACCGGGACTGAAGATCTATGTATACCGTGCCGTCAATCATTTCTTCGGCGAAAGCGTCACCGTTGCGGGGCTGTTGACCGCTACCGATGTGATCGCACAACTGAAAGGGAAACCTTTGGGAGAAGAATTGCTCTTCCCGTCTGCAATGCTCCGTGCGGACGAACCCGTTTTTTTGGATGATCTGACTCCCGCCGATCTCTCCTCTGCCCTCGGGGTACCCGTCCGCGCATCGGAAAACGACGGAGCAAAATTTCTGCATGCTCTTTTGGGGCTTGCGCAATTTGAATAAAGGAGTACAAGATCCGTATGTCAAAACCTATCATCGCCATTGTGGGGCGCCCCAATGTCGGAAAAAGTACACTTTTTAATAAACTGATCGGAGAGCGCCGTTCGATCGTGGAGGACACTCCCGGAGTCACGCGCGACCGCATTTACGGAGAGACCGAATGGCGCGGACGCAGTGTAATCGTCATTGACACCGGAGGAATTGAACCGCGTACCGACAACCCGATCCTTTCCCAAATGCGGGAACAGGCTCAGCTTGCCATTGAAACGGCAGATGCCATCATTTTTATGTGCGATGTCCGTACCGGATTGACTGCCGACGATCAGGATATTGCCGTCATGCTGAAAAAAAGCGGGAAGCCGGTCATCCCCTGCATTAACAAATGTGACCGCATCGGTCAACCGCCCTTGGAATTTTATGAATTTTACGCATTGGGATTTGCATGTGATCCGATCGGCGTTTCCGGCTTACACGGCAGCGGTTCGGGCGATCTGTTGGATGCGTGTTTCGATGCGTTGGGAGATTGGGAAGACGAAGCAGTGGAAGACGAAAGCATTCGCGTTGCCGTGATCGGAAAACCGAATGCCGGAAAATCTTCTTTGATCAACAAGCTGATCGGACAAAACCGATTGATCGTTTCCGATGTTGCCGGAACCACGCGAGATGCAGTTGACACCCAATTGGAAAACGAATTCGGGAAATTTACTTTCATCGACACCGCCGGGATCCGTCGGCAGGCGAAGATCAGTGATAAGATCGAGCACTTCAGCGTATTACGCGCTCACATGGCGGTCGAGCGAGCCGATGTGTGTTTGTTGGTGATCGATGCCGCTACGGGGATCACCGAGCAGGATGAAAAAATTGCAGGCATTGCGCATGAAGCCGGAAAAGCAACCATTATCATCGTGAATAAATGGGATCTGATCGAAAAGGACAATTCCACGTTTCAAACGTTTACCAACAAGATCCGCATTGCCCTTGCCTACATGCCGTATGCACCGATCCTATTCATTTCCGCCAAAACGGGACAACGTGTTTCCGACGTGTTTGAACGGATCAATTTTGTACGGAATCAATCTCTGCTTCGTATTTCCAC
>CAYPIV010000181.1:0-2310 GCA_964410895.1 uncultured Ruminococcus sp.
CACGGTCTTCATCCCCGGAAACAGACCGTCCTCCATTCCCGGAAGAAATACGATCGGAAATTCCAATCCTTTGGCGCTGTGTACGGTCATCATAACCACCGCGTCCGCACTTTCATCGTAATTATCGATATCGGCAACCAGTGCGGTCTCTTCCAAAAACTCCGTTAAAGTCGGATGTTCGTGGCTATCCATATACTCCAAAATACCGGACTTAAACTCTTTTAAGTTTTCCAAACGTTCGACCTCTTCGGGTCCGCCTTCCTCCAACATTTGCCGATATCCCGTCATATCCATGACACGGTCGAACAATTCATCCAACCCGAGCGTCTCCGACAAAAGGCTCAGCTGCCGAATGACGCCGGAAAATTCCAACAATGTGGAACGGGAACGATCCAAAGCCGTGTAACGGTCGGCATTGGCGATCACATCAAATTGGCTGCAATTCAGTTCCAAAGCGATCTGTGCAACGGCGTCCATCGTTTTGGCGCCGATCTTCCGCTTGGGCTCGTTGATGATCCGTGCAAGTCGCACATTGTCTGCATGGTTATTGACCAACTGCAAATAGGCTACGATATCTCGGATCTCTTTTCGATCCGAAAAGCGCGTTCCGCCCATGACGCGGTAAGGTACGGCAGAATATTTCAGTGCCGTTTCGATGCTTCTGGATTGCGCATTGGTACGGTATAAAACGGCAAAATCCTGATAGGCAGCCTTCTTTTCGGCAACCGCTTTTTGAATATATTCCGCAATCCGGCGCCCCTCCGCATTTTGATCTTCACAAGTGATCAGCAAAATCGGCTCCCCGACTTCCCCCGAAGTCCAAAGTGTTTTTCCTTTTCTGCCCTTATTGTGGGAGATCACGTCATTCGCCGCTTCCAAAATGGTTTGCGTGGAACGGTAATTTTGCTCCAGCTTGATCATTTTCGTGTTTTCGAAGATCCTGTCAAACGACAAAATATTATCAACGGTGGCTCCGCGGAATTTATAAATGCTTTGATCGTCGTCTCCGACAACCATTAAATTTCGATGGTATCCGGAAAGCAGCGTCGTCAATTTCAATTGTGCCACGTTGGTATCCTGAAACTCATCCACGCAAACATATCGAAACCGCTTTTGGTACTCCTCCAAAACGTCCGCATGCCGTTCCAAAAGAAATACCGTCTGCATGATGATATCGTCAAAGTCAAGAGCGTTGGACTCTCGCAGGACCATTTGGTATGCCTCGTAAATGCGTGCGATCTGCTTTTGTCGGTAATCTTGTCCCGCTTCTTCCGAAAATTCGTCCGGCGTGACCAAGCGATCTTTAGCGCGGCTGATCGCTGCCTGCACCGCTTTGACGGATAGCATTTTTTCATCGATCCCCAGCCGTTCCATGACCGTAAGGAGCGCTTTTTTGCTGTCCTGCTCATCGTAAATGGTAAATCCCTGCGCGTACCCGACCTTTGCTCCGTGCTTTCGGAGGATCCGCATACAAACGGAATGAAAGGTGCCCGTCCAAATTTCATTTGCGATCGATTCGTCCTCCGGAAACATGGTGCGCAACCGTTCACGGATCTCATTTGCGGCTTTGTTGGTAAACGTAATGGCAAGCACCCGCCACGGCTCGCATGCGTTGGCGGTAAAAGCGGAAAGAAAATGCTGGTCCAACTCTTTCGCCGAAAGTTCCGCCGCCGTCTCCAAGCTCTGCACGGTCGCTTCGTCCATCCCGTACGGGATGTATTGGCTGTAATAAGCGTTTCCGTAGCGGATCAAAAAAGCGATGCGGCGAACCAACACCGTGGTCTTTCCGCTGCCGGCACCCGCAAGCACCAAAAGAGGTCCGTTTACGGTAAAGACCGCTTCCTGTTGGCGGGAATTTAAATTGGAATAGGCTTTTTGAAACAATGCCCGCTTGGCATTCAAATATCGTTTTTCCAGCGGGGAAAGCAATTTACGGGAATCCGCCTTTTGCAACAGAGCGGAATCTGTATGATCGTTCAATGTCATAAACCGTCCTTTCCGACAGAGTCTCAGCGTGCTACCGAAGCATCGGAATAGGTGACCGACAATCCGGTCCATTCCCCGTTCGATAAAAGTTCAAATTGCGGCAAGCGATCGGTCCGGATGGTAAAATACCAAACGCCTTCCGTCGTTTCCGCGCGGTCGGTGTCCTCCGTTCGAACATATCGGATCGAATACAGATCCGATATGTGAGGATCCCGATAAAAAGACACGGAAGATTCGCGATTTTCTTCTTCCGCATAAAGCCAACAGTAGCAGACGGAAGCATCCGCATTTAGGGAGCAGAGCAAAGCATATCGCGTTTGAACC
>CAYPIV010000182.1:0-2304 GCA_964410895.1 uncultured Ruminococcus sp.
CAAAGTGTGTTATCACCGATATTTAAGAGTGCCCCACGATGTTCCAGCACCGGAACGGCTGGGGAAAAATCATAAGTTCTGCGGAGCATCGCCTGCAATTTTGCCATCAGAACACTTTGGTCGAACGGCTTTGCAATAAAATCATCGGCACCAAGATTCATTGCCATCACCATGTTCAAATTGTCCGAGGCGGAAGAAATAAAGAGGATCGGAACCTTGGACACCTTGCGGATCTCGCTGCACCAATGATAGCCGTTGAAAAACGGCAGACCGATATCCAAAAGAACAATATGCGGATCAAATTCTGCAAACTCTGCCATCACATTGCGAAAATTTCCGACGCACGCTACCTGCAAGTCCCACAGTTCCGCCTGCTCCTTGATGGCTTCCGCAATTCCTTTGTCATCTTCAACGATCAGTAATCGGTACATGCTGACACCTCCGAGCACCATGTGAAATAGAAATCGATCCGGAGACACCGATGACATTCGGTGCCCGTTTTCCTGTTTTGCGATCCAAACTTACTCGGTTTCGATCTCCAAGCCGTCGTAGCCGACAAGAAAACCGCATTTTTCCGCCTCTTTGCAAAGTTCCTCGTGATCGTGACCGAGCAACCCATTATGAGAAAAATGTGTTACTACAAACTTGGTCGATCGGTCGGCTAAATGTTCTTTGAACAAAAGTTCTTTCATGAGTACATTCGTACGTAAACTCATGTGACCGTGCTCCCACCCCTCCGGACGGAACGTACCGGTGCAATCGAGAGAAACGATATCGAATCGCCCCAAGCGTTTCATGTCCGCAATGACACTTGCACAGAAGATACCCGTATCGTGGGCATACAAGATCCGTTTCCCGTCTTTATCTTCCACCGCGTAAATGACCGCAGAATGCTCAGGACTGTGATCTGCCGACAGAACCAAGATCCTGTTTTCACCGGCACGGAACAGATCCCCTGACCGCACTTCGGTAACGGTGGCACGGGCAGGGTCGCTGTTTGGAGAAGAAAAAACTGTTTTGATCTGTTGATAAGCGGAATTTCCGGCATAAAACGCAATGGGGGACACGTTGTGCGTATAAGAGGGCTCGGACAGCATTACAAGATCTTTCGGATAAAAATGGTCGGAATGGCTGTGCGTAATCAGGCAATATTTGATTTTTTGCCAATCAAACCGAAATTGCTGATAGTGCGCAACCGTATCCGGATTCAAATCCATCAAGATTTCCTCGTTGATCAGTGCTTGTGCTCTGGTACGCATATTCTTGCCACCGAGCTTCATGGCACGCTTGCATGTTTCGCACTGACAAAACAAGGCGGGAATGCCTTCGTAAGCCGCAGTGCCGAAATACTTGATCTTCATTGCTTTTTCCTCTCTTTTCCCATATTCTTTTAAAAATCCGATCCGATTTCATCCAAACAACAGGCGCTGATCGATCCTTCCCCGCCATTACCGAGACCTCAACGAACTGCGCCGCGGACTACTTTCCGCACACCGCTTGCGTCCGTGCGAGCCTTTCGGATCGGGCTGTTTCGGGACCTGTCGGCTGATACAAAAACTGATCCATCAGTCGGAAACCGTTTTGATATATTGAATATTTGTGACCGTGTCTCCACGCAACAAAAACGAGAGACTCATTCCTTTTGCACGATATGTCAGTGCGGAGGCAGTTTCTTCTTGCGGTGTACCGTAGGCGGCAAGGACGGCTTCCTTGGGACTCCCGACCGTAATTCCCTCCCGCGTGGCATACGTATCATCCAGCAGATATACGGAATGAATGTAATCTTTTCCCCCGGAGGTATAGGTTTGAATTTCAAAGGAACCGTACCCGTAAACTTTGTCCTCTCCCTCAAAAGCGCAGGTCGGAGAAGCATCATAGGTGCTCCATGCACCCAATGTCTGTAAAATCGAACCGGCTTCCGCATCGATCTCCACGGATACCGTTCCCAAAGTGACTCCGTATGCCGCGTGCAAATCCGCTTCTTGATTACAGGAAATCAAAATGCAGGACGCCAGCAAGAGTTGGCAAAGAAACCGCTTTTTCCAAAAGCACTTCATGTTTTTGTGTTCTCCTTTTCTTTTTGATACGCTTCCAACTTGGCATTCCATATCGTCGAAACGGACGGATCCGCACGGTGATCTTCACAACCGTGCACTGTTTGCAAAAGCATGCCGAAATAAGAAGTCAGTTTTTCCGCACCGAAAACGTTCAAATGCGCCCCGCCGTCATAGGTATCGGTACTCCAATCTAACGAAAGTTCCTCTTCCATCCCGATAAAATTATAGTATGCAAGAGCATTTGCTT
>CAYPIV010000183.1:0-2293 GCA_964410895.1 uncultured Ruminococcus sp.
GCCTCACCCGCAGTCACAAGCGTGTTCCGAATCGCATGCAAAATGGCGGTTTTTCCGTGGTCAACATGTCGCATTGCCCAAACAACGGGAGCACGGTCCACCAATTGATCGGCAGTGTCCTCTGCATCGTCAAACAATTTTTCTTCAATGCTGACAACAACTTCTTGAGAAGCTTCCACCCCGAATTCATCCGCAACCAATGCGGCAGTATCGTAATCGATCACCTGATTGACGGTTGCCATCACACCCATCAGCATCAATTTTTTGACGACTTCACCCGCAGTCACCATCAGCTTTGATGCCAGCTGTCCGACCACGATCTCCTCCGGAAGTTCAATATGCGTGGGCTTGTGGGTAACCACGGTGGCAGGGGTTGCCCCTTTGCGCATCGGCTTTCCTTTTTTGCCGTTCCCCGCGGATTTTGCAAATCCCTGTCCGGGTGCGCTTTGTTTTTTAAACTTCTGATTTCCGCCCTGCAAATTCTGATTGTCGCGATCGGAAACGAAGCTGTCCAATTTTTCATCGTATTTGGAAAGATCCACGCCGGATGTGCTCCGCGTATCGATCACACGGGGCCCCTTTCTGGTACCGTCCGGATTCAAGTTGGTAGAAGCGCCGCGGATAATGGGCTGCGCTTTGAAGGTGTCTTTCGGTGCGGACGGAACGTAGTCCCCTTTGCCACCGCCGAATCCGCCTCTGCCGCCGCGGCTGTCCTTGCCGTTCTTGTTAAACGGCTGACTTCCGGCCTTTTGCCGATTGGATCCGAATGCGGATCCCTGCCCGGCATTGCCGAAAGCGGAGGATCCGGTACTGCCGGCAGTCCTGCCGATGTCCCGTGTGAAACCGGAATTGCGATTCGGCATAGCGGTACGTTCCGATGTTCCCGTTCCCGTTGCCGTACGCGGATTTTGACGTCCCTGTGCACTCGGTGCCGTCTGTGCTCTCGCACCCGCCGCCGCGGTGGCAGCGGAAATACCGCTTTGTTGCGGACGGAACGGATTGCCCGTGTAGGGTTGACGTGCCTGAGGACGGACTGTGGGAGCCGCTTGTGCGGAAGCAACTTTCGGATCCGTTCCCGGACGTTCGGCAGCAGCGTTCTGCGGATGCTGCTCCTCCGTTTTGGCTTTCGCGGTTGTTTTTTCCGAAGCGGTCGATCTTGTTGTGTCCGTAGCGGGAGAAAGTGTTTGCCCTTTTTCTTCCGCCGAGACCGCCGATGCCGTCTTTTTCTCTTTGGTTTCCTGCCGCGGGGCGGAAACTTCTTTTTTCTCTTGCGTTTTCGGAGGTTCTTTCACAGTAGCCGTCGGTTCTGCCGACGATTCCCGTGCTTTTTCCTCTTTTTGCGGAGCAGCTTTGGCAACGTCGCTTTCGGTATCGGCTGTTTTTTCCGTTTTCGTTGCCTTGACCGTTTTTTTCACTTTGGAGGGAATGTAGCTCTCACCGCTCAGATAGCGCCCGATATCGGTGATCTGATTTGCGCGCGTCAACGCATCAAAGAGAACATCAAACTCAACCGGATCCAATACCTTTTGAGTTGTTTTCGCTTCAATGCCGTTTTGCGCCAAAAGCTCTACCAGATCTTTGCTTTTGATGCCGAGATCCTTTGCGAGCTTTGTAATCTTAAACTGTTGATTGTGATTGATAGCAGCCATATTTCCTCCGTGTTGCTCCAACGCACCGCAGATGCGCGGAGTGAGAATAATAAATAATTATGAGGTACCCGAACAAGAGCTCGGCGGATCCGTTTGCACCCGACTCAGTTCCTGTCGAACCAAATTCCATAGATTTCGATCGGTAATTGCTACAGCGGCGATCCTGCCGCTCTTTCCGATGGCTTGAGAAAGTTCCTTACCGTCAAAAGGCAAAACAACGAGTGTTTTTTGATAGTAAGCGCATCTGTCGCGCAACCGCTTGGCGGAATTATCGGCATTGTCATCGGCGCACAAAACCGCGTATACCGTTTTCCCTTTCGATTTCAGCGCCTCGCAGATCAGCGGAACGCCGCAGACCAATCCGCGCGCTTTTGCACACATTCCCAAGGCACGCAATACTTTTTCATTCCCCGTCATGTGCTTCCAATTCCGTTTCCATGGCATCGTACACCGTTTCCGGGATCTCGCACTCCAAGTTTTTTTCCAACCTGCGATTTTTACGTGCACGGCGCAAGCATTTGACGTCCTTGCAAATGTAGGCCCCCCGCCCGGATTTTTTACCGCGAAAATCCAACGATACATCTCCCTCGGGGCTTCTGACCACACGCAATAACTGCTGTTTCGGCTTGTGTTCATTGCAGCCG
>CAYPIV010000184.1:0-2283 GCA_964410895.1 uncultured Ruminococcus sp.
CGAAAAAAGAAAATGCTTCCGCAAAAATTCAACGATCAAAAATTTTTGCACAAACACACGGTGGTCCGGCATTTTTCCAAGCGTCTGTTTTGGTTGCCGTATCCGCATACGGATAATATCAAGCAGTGGCAGGTCAGCCGAGTACACAAAATCTTTCGGTACTATTGTTTTGACGATATCCTTTACGAGTATCTCTATTTGATCACACTCTTTCAAAGAGAGGAGACAGCGAATGCCCAAAAATGTGATTCCGATTTTTTATGCCTGTGATGACCATTTTGTCAAATATATGATCGTTTCCCTGCATTCGATGATGCAACACGCTTCCAAGGACTATCAGTACCGTGTCCACGTGTTGCATACCAATATTTCTCCCGCCATGCAGGAGCAAATGCACGCTTTGGCAAACGATACGTTTCAAATCTATTTTGAAGATGTCAGCGATTATTTGAACGCCGTTTCCGCACAGCTTCCTTTGCGGCATTATTATACCAAGACCACATACTACCGATTGTTTCTTGCCGAGATGTTTCCGCAATATGATAAGGCGATCTATATCGACAGCGATACGATCGTTCAGGGGGATATTTCCAAACTGTATGAAACGGATCTCGGCGATCGCTTGGTCGGAGCCTGCCACGAACAGGCAATGGAGCAGGTCGATGTGTACGGTACCTATGCCGAACGCGTTGTCGGAATTTCCAGACATCAATTTTTCAATGCGGGACTTTTGTTGATCCCAACCGATAAGTGGCGGGAAAAACGCATTTTCGGGCGCTTTTTGTCGTTGCTCGGAGAATATAACTTCGTGGTTACACAGGATGAGGATTACCTCAATTTGCTGTGTAAGGATCATGTTTTTTGGTTGGACCAAAAGTGGAATACCGCGGTTTTGGCGGATTTTTCTTATCCCTATCCCGTGGAAGAGGCTTATATTCTGCACTATATTATGGTGAATAAGCCGTGGCATTACGAAAATTGCCGCTGTGCCGATATTTTTTGGCAATATGCCGCACAAACGGCGGTGTACCGGATGCTGAAAGAAGAGCTTGCGGCATACACCGAGCAAGAGCGTGAGCGCGACCGTCTTTCCGCCGAGCACCTTTGCCGCATGGCGATCGATGAGACCAATAAAGCGGACAATTATCAAAATCTGCTAGATCGTACCAAACGGAATGCCGACCGCGTTGCGGTCGTAAAACGGATAGAGGAATACGAACGGCAAGGAAAATTCGATATTGACGTGGAGGAAGACCCTCCGTCCCGCGAACTTTTGCCGGATGAAATCGATTATCTTCGAACAACTTCGTTGGCAAAACTGCAAACCAAGATCGCCTATCAAAAAGCCAAAAAGTTTTTGGATAAGATCTTGAAAGAAGAGTTGTTGATCGTTAAGGAGATCAAGGGACTTGAGAACCTTTCGGCATTGGAAAGCGGCGCGGTGATCACTTGCAATCATTTCAACGCTTTTGACAGTTTTGCCATGCACGTTGCATATCTACGGTCCGGGCAAAAGCAACGAAAACTCTACCGCGTCATTCGGGAGGGAAATTACACGTCCTTTCCGGGATTTTACGGGTATTTGATGCGCCATTTTTATACTTTGCCCCTTTCTTCCAATGTAAAGACAATGCAAAAATTCAACGCGGCGACCGTGCAGTTGCTTCGCGAGGGCAATTTTGTATTGATGTATCCGGAGCAAAGCATGTGGTGGAATTACCGCAAACCAAAGCCCCTGAAACCCGGCGCTTTTTCCTTGGCGGTCAAAAGCGATGTTCCCGTGCTTCCGTGCTTTATCACCATGCGGGATTCGGATCGCTTGGGGGAAGATGGATACTACATTCAAGAGTACACCATTCACATCGGGAAACCGCTGTATCCGGATAACGGGTTGTCTCACGGAAAACGTGTACAGCAGTTGATGGATCAAAATTATGACATTTGGAAAACGATCTACGAACAGGAATATCAAATGCCGTTGGAATATCTCTGCAACGCATAGGTTACCGTTTTTTTGAAAAAAAGACCGTGTCCCGCGCAGCATGCCCGTTTTGCTGTGCGGAGTGCGGTCTTTTTGCTTGCTTGGCGGTTTGAGAATTCATGTTGTGTAATCTTGGAGCCGTCGGATCAATTCCTGCCAATCGGCACAAGAGATCCCGGTAGCCAAACGTTCGCGTTCCGATTGCGGAAGGGTTGCCGTTGGGACGTTTAAACATTCGATCAATTCTCCGTCTGCGGTATAAATGCAAAGAAACCCGTTGTTTTCCCGCAGGCAAAAAGAAG
>CAYPIV010000185.1:0-2275 GCA_964410895.1 uncultured Ruminococcus sp.
CGGCAATGAAAGCTGCTTCCTCCGATTCTTTCGGTTATACAGAGGAGCAATTGGTATCTTCCGATATCATCGGTATCACTTACGGTTCTCTCTTTGATGCAACGCAGACCATGGTTACGAAGATCGACGAGGATACCTACCAAGTTCAAGTCGTTTCTTGGTATGATAACGAAAACTCCTACACCAGCCAGATGGTTCGTACCATTAAGTACTTTGCAGAACTTGCATAAGCAAACAAGGCTTTCGCGTTTGACAGTCATAGCGTAAAAACGCAGCCGAAAATAGAAACAGTTGTTCATGTCAAAGGCATTGAACAACTGTTTTTGTTACGCTCCGTTCCCCGATGAACGCATTGTTTACGATCGGCAATCGGAAAGGAGCGGCAAACGGGATGCGGATCGCGCCCCGTTTCCCCACGGAATTCGTCAACCTGTATTGACGGTTCATCCAGAGGAGGTATTTATGAAAATCATCACCATCAGCCGTGAATTCGGAAGTGGCGGGCGAGAGCTCGGAAAGCGACTTGCCGACCACCTCGGGTTCGATTATTATGACCGTGAGATCATTTTGTCGATCGCGCAAAACAAAGGTCTTGACGAAAACTACGTTTTCAAGACTCTGCAAGATCACGGTTGGCAGACCGTTCCGCTTTCCTTTCGTAAAACATTCGGAATTTCACCGTGCATCGACCTTTTGGTCGAGCAAACGCAAGTGATCAAAAACATCGCCGAGCTTAATAACGATTGCGTGATCGTTGGGCGAAATGCGGACGTTTTGCTTGCGGAGTATCATCCGCTCAACATATTTGTTTGTGCGTCTTCCGAGGCAAAAATTCAACGTTGCATGCAGCGCGCGGCCGATGGAGAAAAACCGACCGTAAAAGAGATCGAGCGGCAAATGCACCGCATCGATAAAGAACGCGCGCGTACCCGCGAACTGTTGACCGGCAGTACATCTTGGGGTGTCCCATCGGCGTATCACCTAATGGTCAACACCACCGATTGGGAGATCAAAGAATTGATACCGGCAATCGGTACGTTTGCAAATTGCCGGTTTTCACGAGGTGCCAAATGATTCAATTATCCGACCACTTTTCTTTTCGAAAATTACTGCGTTTTACACTTCCCGCCATCGTTATGATGGTATTTACTTCGATTTACAGTGTTGTAGACGGTTTCTTTGTATCCAATTTTGTCGGTGAATCCCCTTTCACTGCCGTCAACTTTATTATGCCGTTCTTAATGATCCTCGGCTCTGTCGGATTCATGTTCGGCACCGGAGGAGGCGCATTGATCGCAAAAACGCTCGGAAACGGAGAGCGCGAGGCTTCCAACCGGATTTTTTCCCTCATCATATACACATCCATCGTCAGTGGCATCGTATTGGCTGTTTTGGGGATCCTCCTGATCCGTCCCATTGCCGCATCCCTGAAAGCAGAGGGCGAGCTGTTGGAAAACTGCGTTACCTACGGACGCATCATTTTGATCGCTCTTCCCGCCTATATTCTGCAATTTGAGTTTCAATGTCTGTTTTCCACAGCGGAAAAACCGACGCTCGGACTGTATATCACGATCGCATCCGGACTGACCAATATCGTGTTGGACGCACTTTTTGTTGCCGTTTTTTCGTTTGGATTGCAAGGAGCGGCTGCCGCAACCGCGATCAGCCAATGCGTTGGCGGAATTTTACCGTTGTTCTATTTTTCCAAAAAGAACAGCAGTCTCCTCCGTCTCGGAAAAACCAAGCTCGACTTACGTGCCTTGGGGCAAGTTTGCCTGAACGGGTCCTCCGAACTGATGAGCAATATTTCCATGTCCATCGTCGGCATGCTTTACAACGTGCAACTGCTCATTTATGCCGGTGAAAGCGGTGTGACCGCATACGGGGTCTTGATGTATGTCAGCATGATCTTTCAAGCCATCTTCATCGGATATGCAACCGGCGTCGCGCCGATCATCAGTTATCATTACGGCGCGGAGAATCATCGGGAATTAAAAGGACTGCTTCGAAAAAGCCTGACGGTGATCGCCGTATTTTCCGTCATCATGTTCGGCTCTGCTTTGGCATTGGCAAAACCGCTTGCACTCCTCTTTGTCAGCTATAACGAAAGCTTAATGGCGCTGACGGTTCGCGCATTCGGCATTTTCTCTTTTTCTTTCCTGTTCTCCGGATTTGCAATTTTCGGATCGTCTTTCTTCACCGCACTCAATAACGGACCGATTTCCGCCATCATCTCTTTTTTGCGGACCTTGGTATTTCAGATCGCAGCGGTCCT
>CAYPIV010000186.1:0-2267 GCA_964410895.1 uncultured Ruminococcus sp.
CCGTCAAAAGGCAAAACAACGAGTGTTTTTTGATAGTAAGCGCATCTGTCGCGCAGCCGTTTGGCGGAATTTTCTGCGTTGTCATCGGCACACAAAACCGCGTATACCGTTTTCCCTTTTGATTTCAATGCCTCGCAGATCAGCGGAACACCGCAGACCAAACCACGTGCTTTTGCACACATTCCCAAGGCATGCAATACTTTTTCATTCCCCGTCATGCGCTTCCAATTCCGCTTCCATGGCATCGTACACCGCTTCCGGGATCTCACATTCCAAGTTTTTTTCCAACCTGCGGTTTTTGCGTGCACGACGCAAGCATTTGACATCCTTGCAAATGTAGGCCCCCCGTCCGGATTTTTTACCGCGGAAATCCAGCGATACCTCTCCCTCGGGGCTTCTGACCACACGCAATAATTGCTGTTTCGGCTGATGTTCATTGCAACCGAGACACTGCCGCATGGGGATCTTCTTTCCTTTTTGTTCCATTATATTCTCTCAGTTTTACCGAATTGAAAATCAAAGTTCAATCCGCTTTGATATCGATCTTATAACCGGTCAGTCTTGCGGCAAGGCGTGCGATCTGTCCGCCTTTTCCGATCGCCAAAGAAAGCTGATCGGGCGCCACCTGTACGCGGCAGGAGCGTTCTCCCGTGACCGTTACGGAAAGCACCTCTGCCGGCGCCAAAGCCGCGGCGATGTATTCTTCAATGTTTTCGCTGTACGGAACGATGTCCACTTTTTCGCCGCGCAATTCCTCGATAATGGTATTGATCCGCACGCTGTGGCTTCCGATACAAGCACCGACTGCGTCCACATCCGCGTCTCTGGAATACACGGAGATCTTGGTTCTGGAACCCGCTTCGCGCGCAACGCCCTTGACCATCACGATTCCATCCGCAATTTCGGGGATCTCCAACTCAAACATTCTGCGGACCAAACCGGGATGAATGCGAGATAGAGTGACAACGGGACCTTTGGACTCTTTATTTACTTCCATAACAAACACTTTGATCTTATCGCCAACCGTAAATTCTTCTCCCGGAATCTGCTCGGAACGTAACAGGACCGCACGGCTGGTGTCTGTTTCCACCACCACGTTTCCGGTCTCGCGGTCTACTTTGCTGACCGTGGCGGTGATGATCTCCTCGTGCTTATTTTCATACGCTTCTTGCATAACGCGCCGCTCGCCTTCGCGAATCCCCTGAATGATCACGGATTTTGCCGCTGCGGCACTCAGCCGACGAAAGTTTTTGGTCTTGACCTCCGTCTCCATCATCATGCCGAGCTTGTATTTTTTAGCAACCTTTTTGGCATCTTCCAGCGAAATTTGAATTTCCGGATTCTCCACCTCTTCAACAACTTCCTTTTGCTGATAAACACGAACATCCTTTTTCGCGGGATCGATCAAGATCCGTACGTTGGTGTTGTTTCCGTACTCTTTTTTATATGCGGAGATCAGCGCAGCTTCAATTTTTTCGATCATATACTCCGCGGGAATTCCTTTTTCCTTTTCCAACAATTCAAGCGCGGTAAAAAATTCTGTGTTCATCTTTTTGTGAATCCTTTCTGAAATTCATCAATTCATCTTACAGTCGAAACGCAACCATCGACTTTCAAGCACTCGGTATCCGCCACTTACAGGCGGTCGTTCGAAAAATCATAATACGTACGCAAAGAAGCGACAGTGGCGCGTGCAAACGTTTTTTGCGTACCGTCCGAAAGTGTGATGCGAAGATTTCCATCGGCATCCGGTTCTTCCAAAATTCCGATATAGCTTTTGGCTCCGTCCAACGGTGCATACAATCGCACTTCCACATTCCAGCCTTCACAGGCACAGATCTGCATCTCGTTTTTTAACTCTCGCTCGATCCCGGGAGAGGAAATTTCCAAGTGATACGCTTCGCTGATGGGATCCGCTTCATCCAAAAGAGGATCGATCGCACGGTGCATGCGCTCACAGTCCTCAATATTGACGCCTTCCTCGCTGTCAATGGTGATGCGTAAATACATTTCGGAACCTTCTTTTACATATTCCACATCCCAAACGAAATAGCCGAGCTCTTCAGCCAACGGCTCTGCAATTTTCCGAACCACCGATACTACGTTCTTTTTCATGCGCATACCCCTTGCTTGCGGCAATGCTTTTCGAACGGTACACAATCAAATCCGCGAAAAGCACTCTTTCAAAAATTAAGAGCGGGTCTCTCTCAAACCCACTCCCAAGCTCACATATACTCTACTATTCAGTAGTATATCACACTTTTTTT
>CAYPIV010000187.1:0-2236 GCA_964410895.1 uncultured Ruminococcus sp.
ATCTATTGACAAAATCCTTTCTTTTTGCTATAATCGTTCTGTACAATACTATTTTTTCAAAAACGATCTATCCTTGTTTTTGCGAAAGGAGTTTCTTATGAAAAGGAACGAGACACACGATCCCGCACAGTCGAAGAAAGAAAGCGGAGATTTTTTCTGGGCATTCAACGAAATGGTGGATGTCAGCAAATTCTTTCGCGCATACTGTTACCGCTCGCTGGTGGAACAGGGATTTTCGCTGAATGAGATCGATGTACTGATGTCCTTAAAACAACACCCGGAAAAAAATACGGTCAAAGGGATCAGCGAGACCATGCACCTTTCAAAAGGAATGATCAGTCAAGCAGTGGAAAGCCTTCGAAAGAAAAAAATGGTAACGGTCAATCAAAGCGACAAAGATCGACGCTCGGTACTGATCTATTTGAATCGAATGGCGCAGCCGGTTTTGGAGAAGCTGAAAGAATCCTCCGCCAATTTTGTGGAACGCATCGTCAGCGGTCTTTCCGCGGAACAACTTCAAACATTGGCAAATACGGTTTCGCAGATCAGCGAAAACAAAGCCCATATGAAACAAGCCGAGGAAAAAGGCGAAGGCTGAGAACCGGCCCCGCATCTTTCACGGCATACGACGGAAAGGAACAAATCTTATGAATCGAAAAAAAAGCGAACGCCTGTTTACACCGATCAAGAGCTTTTCCGATCTTTCCGAAAAGTTGGAAGCTTTCGGAGATCGCACGGCATTTCTATATTTCAATGAAAAACGCGAATTACAGACCGTCAGCTACGGAGAATTCGGAAAACGGATCCGAACGCAGGCGGCGGGATTGGAAAAGCGCGGGCTTGCCGGAAAAAGGATCGCCGTCATCGGCGAAACTTCCGTAGAGTGGGTATGCTCTTATATTTCCGTGATCGCTTCCGGCGGGGTCGCCATTCCGATGGACCGTGAGCTGGACGCTTCGCAAATTGAAGAATTTTTTGCTTTTGCGGAAGTCGATGCGGTCATTTATTCCAAATCGTTCAATCGGAAATTTGCAGGTCTTGCAGAGCGTCATGCAACGGTAACGGTGCAGATTCCTCTTGCCCCCGAAGCAGACGCCGCAGTCTCGGAAGCGGTCCTGCCGTACGGCAAACTCATGGAGATCGGAGTTTCGGAAGCACCTGCGTACGAATTTCCGAAAGCACTCGGTTCCGACCGTATGGTGGAAATGCTGTTTACATCCGGCACCACCGGAAGCAGCAAATGCGTCATGCTGAGTGAGAAGAACGTGGTCTCGGTCGTCAATTCCGCATGCGGTTCGGTGGACTTCAGCCCGGAGGATACCATCGTGTCCGTTCTCCCCATTCACCACACCTACGAACTTGCCATTATGATCGCCGCTCTCAATTACGGCATGCAAGTCGCGATCAACGACAGTTTGAAACACGTGTTAAAGAATTTTGCATTTTTCAAACCGACAGGTCTTGTGTTGGTCCCGCTCTTCGTATCCACCATGAACAAACGGATCTGGGATAACGCGCACAAAAGCGGAAAAGAGAAAGCCTTGAAAGCACTGATGAAGATCTCCAAACGCTTACGCAAAGTGGGAATCGATAAACGGAGCGTATTTTTCAAACAGATCAACGCCGCTTTCGGCGGGCGCTTGGAAAAGATCATTTGCGGCGGCGCGGCACTCAATCCGGAATTGGCATCCTCTTTCTCGGAATTCGGAATCGACATCTACGAAGGATACGGTATTACCGAATGTGCTCCCTTGATCGCAGTCAACCCCTACACGGCTCCGAAGCGCGGTTCCGTCGGACCCGCAGTATCCTGCTGTCAGGTGCGGATCGACAGTGATCATACCAACGACAAGGGCTATCCGGAAGGAGAAATTCAGGTCAAGGGCGACAATGTGATGTTGGGATATTACAAAAATACGGAAGCAACTGCCGAGGTATTTACCAACGACGGATGGTTTTGCACGGGTGACATCGGATATATGGATGCGGACGGATATATTTTTATCACGGGCAGAAAGAAATACGTCATCGTATTGGAAAACGGGAAAAACGTATTTCCGGAAGAGATCGAAGAATATTTGGAACGCTTGGACTGCATTGGCGAAAGCATGGTGCTTTCCCGCAAGGATGACAAAAACGAGCCGGTGCTGACCGCCATCGTCGTTCCTTCCAAAGAATATTTTTCAAGTCTTGACAACCGCACCGAGGTCGAAACGGAGATCCGCGCACAGATCGA
>CAYPIV010000188.1:0-2222 GCA_964410895.1 uncultured Ruminococcus sp.
TATTGGCGCCCATGTCCCGCTTGGAGAGCTTTTTCTTGTTTCCGTTTTCGTCCAAACGCATGATCTGCGCAATGTGCATGTATTTCGGCATGCGGAAATTCAAATAGCGGAAGAGCATGATGTGTTTTGCAAGGCTGGGAAGCCACTCCTCGCCGCGAATGACGTGCGTGGTTCCCATCAGGTGATCGTCGATCGCATGTGCAAAATGGTAAGTGGGGATCCCGTCGCTTTTCAGTAAAACGAAGTCCTCATCGTTTTCCGGAATTTCCAGCTTTCCTTTGATCAGATCGACGAACGGCGTCTTTTTTTCCGAATCTCCGTCTGCCAAAAGACGCAGTACAAACGGATCCCCCGCGCGGAGGTGGGACTCCGCTTCTTCCGGGGTGATCTCCCGCGCCCGAAGCATGGCAACGCGCTGCTCCGTTGTATCTTCATGCCAATCTTTGGCTTTGATCTCGGCTTTTTTGTCCAAGGCGTTAAGCGCTTCCAACTCTTCTTTCGTGGTAAATACAGGATATGCCTTTCCCTCCGCTACCAATTGCTTTGCGTAAACGTGGTAGATCGGCGCACGCAGACTTTGACGGTAGGGACCGTATGCACCGCGATCGCAAATGGAACCGTCCGATCCGATCACAGCGCCCTCATCAAATCGGATTCCGTAGTGTTCCAAGGTGCGGATCAATCCTTCCGCAGCTCCGTCTACTTCGCGTTTGGCATCGGTATCCTCGATTCGCAAATAAAAAATTCCACCGCTTTGGTGTGCAAGACGTTCGCCGATGGTTGTCGGAAATAATCCTCCGAAATGCACAAAACCGGTCGGACTCGGTGCAAAACGGGTGACTTTGGCACCCTCGGGAAGAATCCTCGGGGGATATTTGGCTTCCACTTCGGAAGGCGTTTCCGTTACCTGCGGAAACAAAAGATCGGCGAGATGTTGATGATTCATGGGGAATATCCTTTCCTAAAACGTGATTGATAACAGGGAAAAACGGTCAAAGTCGGTCACCCAGCGAAAAATCGGGCAGGATCGGTCATCGATCAAACAAAATAAGCGGCTTGATCCAAAGCGATCCCAAGTTGTTCTGCGGGACCGTGACCGGGGTAGATCGTGAATGCGGGCGGAAGCTTTCGAAGAGCGGCAAGCGAGGATCGCATTGCGGCGGGATCGCTGCCGTACAGATCGCATCGACCGATGCTGTCCGCAAAAAGGGTGTCTCCGGTCAAAAGGAATTCTCGGTTACAAAGGTAGCAGACCGATCCTGCCGTGTGCCCGGGGGTGGAAAGAACTTCAATGCTTTCTTCTCCCAAATGTAGACGATCTCCGTCGTGTAACAACCGATCTGCCGGGCGGTAGTCTGTCTCCATGTGAAAAAAAGTAAAAAACGCGTTTTTTTTGGCGTCTGTGATCAATTCCGCGTCTTTTTCCTGTACATATAGGGGAACTGCCGTTCGGTCTCGCAGGGTGTCGATCGAACAGATATGGTCAAAATGGGCATGCGTTAACAGAATGCCTTCCAGCACGGCATTTTCTTGGGTTACGACCGATACAATACGATCGGCATCGGCGCTCGGGTCGACTGCAAACGCATGCCGACCGCTCAATAACAAATAGCAATTTGATCCCCAAGAGCCGGGATATAGGTTTAAAATACGCATTGTTTCCCTCGCAAACGGGCAGAATTTTAAGGTCAAAAACGAGCCAGCGAAGATCTGCCGGGGTGAATTTGATTCAAGATCGAGACCGGCATTTTGAAAAATGGTCAAACGATTTGAAAAATAGAATTAGAATAAGACCGATTTTCAATCGGTAACGGAAAGCAAACGTTCCGCAAATTTGGATTTCGGAAAGTGAAAATGCTCGCTCACAATGGCATTTTTTGAGAAGCTGTCCGTGTGTAGTCGTCCATTCCGCGAAAATGCGAAAACCGCCGAAGAGCAATGCTCGGCAAAATTCGGCGGAGCCCGAAAGCTTTTACGGCAAGATATTCCGCAAATCATTATACCGTGAAACAAAAATGTGTGCTCGCACGGACATTTTTGCGAAGCCGTCAATGTCGCAGGCGCACGGATGTGCGTAAGGGAGGAAGCCTGCGAAGTCCCGAGCCTGCTATGGCAGGTTTCCTGCAATTATTATACCTATTATACCATGAAGCAAAAATGTGTGCTTGCACGGACATTTTTGCGAAGCCGTCAATGTCGCAGGCGCACGGATGTGCGTAAGG
>CAYPIV010000189.1:0-2214 GCA_964410895.1 uncultured Ruminococcus sp.
TGAATGATCGGATGGTACGGACGAAGTTTTTCCAAAATTTCCGCTTTTGTGGAATATCCGGTCTTTGTTTTCTTTGCATGCGGAAGCTTCAAAACTTCAAACAAAACTTCTCCCAACTGTTTTGGAGAATTGACGTTAAAACTCTTTCCGGCATAGGCGTTGATCTGCGATTCCAATACTGCCGCCATCGTCCCAAGCTGTTCACCGTATTGCGCAATCCCATCGCGGTCAATGAAAAAACCCGTTTGCTCCATGTCCGCAAGTACCGCGGCAAGCGGCATTTCCAGATCTTCCATCACGGCGGTTTGTCCGCTTTGTTCCAATTTCTCCCGAAGGATCGGGTACAACCGCAAAAAATACCGAATGCGCGGAACTGTCTCGGAAAGTGACTCCCCGAGATACTCCGAAACCAAGGCAGCGATCGAAAATGAGGACCTTGCAGAATTTGCCAAATACGCGCCGAGCATCAGGTCATACAAGCGCAATTCACGCAATTTTGTCAACTTTGGTTGTTTGTAAAGGGATTTACAGTCATAGCAAACAAGCAGTTTGCCTTGCAGGAACGGAAAAAGCGTTTCCAAAGGTTCTCGCAAAAGGCATAGCTCTTCCCCGTTGAGCAAAAGCACTCCGTTTTCTGCTTCATCGATTGCAAGCACCGTTGCATCTTTCCATGCAACGCAAAGTTCTTCGGCAGGTACCGTTCGCGCAGATGCCGCAATCGGTACCGATGCGGACTTTCGTTCGCTTTCCGCATTCGTTTCCGTCAGCGAAAACCGCTTTAAAAAAGCCGAAAACTCCAATCGCAAAAATAAATTTCGCAACGCTTCTCTGCGAATCCCGGTAAAAGCGAGCGCATCGATCGATTGGGAGATCGGCGCCTCGCAGCAGATCTGTGCCAACGTCCGAGAAAGATACGCACTGTCCCGTCCCGCTTCCAATTTGGCGCGTACGGATGGCGTATGCTTGGCAGTCGGGAGCGCTTGGTAGACCCCGTCCAAGGTTTGATAATCCGCGATCAGTTTCAATGCGGTCTTTTCGCCGATCCCGGGCACGCCGGGAATATGGTCGGAAGAATCGCCCATCAATGCTTTTACATCAACAAATTGCGAAGCCCGTACTCCGTATTTATCGAAAAAAGCCGCTTCATCCATATCGATCGTTTCTTGATTGGTCGCCAAAAGAACATGCACATGCGGTTGGATCAATTGCAGGGCATCGCGGTCTCCTGTCATCAGATAAGCATCATACTCCCGCTCTGCGCAACGCTGTGCCAAGGTTCCGAGCAGATCATCCGCCTCATATCCTTCCAGCTCCAATACCGTATATCCCAGTGCTTGCATCAACTCCTTGGCAACAGGCAGTTGACGTGCAAGCTCTTCCGGCATCGGTTTGCGACCCGCTTTGTATTGATCGTACATTTTGTGCCGAAACGTGGGGGCTTTCAGATCGAATGCGACCGCACAAAAATCGGGAGAAATTACCTCTGCTTGGCGCGTGATCATCGTCACCATGCCATACAGTGCATTGGTGGGGAATCCGTCTTTTGTCGTCAGCGGACGGATTCCGTAGAACGCACGATTCAAAATGCTGTTTCCGTCGATCGCAAGTAATTTTTTATTCATGTTCCGTTTCCTTTCGGCAAACCGTAAGTTCTTTTCTCTCCCTATATCTTACCATAAACAGGACCGCCTTGTCAAGGCAAAAAATAAAGCGGAAGATCCCTCTTCCGCACAAATCATATTAAAGGATCTCTTCGTCCCCGTCACGTTCTTCTTCGATAAAATCTTCCTTAGAGGCACCGCACAGAGGACACACCCAATCGGCAGGCAGATCTTCGAAGTCCGTATTTTCCGAGATGCCGTTTTCGGGATCTCCGATCTTGGAATTGTACTCATAGCCGCAAAGCTCGCAAAGATGAATCAACATACTTCTCATACTCCTTATCATATAATTCTACAAGTCAAACAGTAATATCATATAGCACAACGTACGCTTTGTCAATACCTATTTTACTTTTTTTTAAAATTCTGATATTCGCTACTATTTTGCGGATCATTTGGAATAATTTTCGTCAATATTTTCCAAATACCGATCCGAAATTCGGAGGAACAAAATGAAACAAGCAAAGCAAATTTTTTGGAACGCATTGCTTTTAAGTGCGGCAACTCTGTTGATGAAAAGCATCGGAGTCAGTTTCGGAGTTTATTTGACGAA
>CAYPIV010000190.1:0-2202 GCA_964410895.1 uncultured Ruminococcus sp.
TGCCGTATACCAAAAGCGGAACGTTTTCCCGCGTATGATCGGTACTGATGTCTCCGGGATCACAGCCGTGATCGGCGGTGATCATTAAAATATCATCTTCACGCATCCGATTCAAAAAAGACGGTAACCATGCGTCAAACGCAGACAGTGCCTTTGCATAACCTTCAACATCGTTTCTGTGACCGTACACCATGTCAAAATCCACCAAATTGACAAAGCACAGACCGTTGAATTGCTTGTCGGTCAACGCAAGCGTGCGCTCCATCCCCTCTTGATTTCCGTGTGTCAGAACATGCTCCGTAATTCCGCGCCGCGCAAAGATATCATAGATCTTTCCGACTCCGATCACATCGCGCCCTGCCTCTTGCAAAGCATCCAAAACCGTCCTTCCCGTTGGTTCCAAGGAAAAATCCCGACGGTTAGAGGTACGGCTGAAGTCCGTCCGACAGGTTCCCGTAAACGGACGCGCGATCACACGTCCGACCGCATGCGGACCGACCAAAAGAGCGCGTGCCTTGCGGCAGATCGCATACAGCTCTTCCACAGGAACCACCGATTCATGTGCCGCAATCTGAAAAACACTGTCCGCAGAGGTATACACGATCAACTTTCCGGTTTGAAGATGTTCTTCCCCGTAGTCCCGAATGACTTCGGTACCGGAATAGGGTAAATTACAAAGCACACCGCGTCCGCAGGCTTCGGAAAAACAGTCCAAAAGTTCTTGCGGGAATCCGTTCGGATAGGTTGGGAGGGGGGTCGGCGACTCCAATCCCGCAATTTCCCAATGCCCGATGGTCGTGTCCTTTCCGTTGGAACGTTCGCACACCCTTGCATAACTTGCAGACGGCGTATCGCTTGTTCCGAGAAAAGACAGACCCGAGATATTTCCGATCCCGAGCCGAAGCAGGTTGGGGATCTTGAAATATTCGGATCGGCTGACGGAACGCACCGTATGTGCGCCCGCATCTCCGAAAGCGGCGGCATCCGCCGCTTCACCGATTCCGACGCTGTCCAAAACGATCAAAAAAATGCGTCGTTTCATTTCGAATTCTCCATGCGCACGGCAGTCTCCAAAGCAACTTCCACCATTTCTCCGAATCCGACTTGTCGTTCCTGTGCAGACAGGTGCTCGTCTTTCAAAATATGGTCGGAAGTTGTGCAGATGCAAAGTGCCCGTTTCCCTGCTCTTGCCGCGTTCATATACAGCGCCGCAGCTTCCATTTCCACTGCCATGATCCCCATTTTCTTCCAAGTTTCGTTTACTTCGAAGCGATCGTTATAAAACACGTCCGAGGACATAAGATTGCCGACATGGTAAACGCTTTTTCGTTCCTCGCAGATGTCAGCCGCAGTACGCAGGAGCCGATAATCCGCAATGGGAGCAAAGGTTGCGTCCAAATGGTACTGTTTGGCAAAATCCGAATCAGTGGAAGCACCCATGCCGATCAAAAGATCGCGCAAACGAATCCCATCCGCAATGGCGCCGGCGCTTCCGATACGGATAATGTTTGCCACATCGAAAAAATTGTAGAGTTCGTAGCTGTAAATTCCGATCGACGGCATTCCCATACCGCTTGCCATAACCGAAACCTTGACACCGTGATAGAGACCCGTGTATCCCTGCACGCCGCGTACATTATTGATCAGACGTGCTTGCTCCAAATATGTATTTGCAATATATTGAGACCGCAAAGGATCTCCCGGCATCAAAACCGTTTTACCGAAATCTTCCGGCATTGCCGCAATATGCGGCGTTGGACACTTGCTGTGATCTGCCATTGTTATTTCCTCTTTCCGTATGTTTTTTCAAGGATCAGTAACCCTGAACCTGTTCTGCTTTTGCAAGCTTTACGATCGCGCTGGTTCCGAGTCGGCAGGCACCGAGGGAAAGATACAGCTCCGCGTCTTCGAAAGAACGGATCCCACCTGCCGCTTTGATGCGAACATGCGGCGCGACATGCTCGGCAAACAGCCGAATATCTTCCGGCGTTGCGCCCGCGCTGGAAAAGCCGGTCGAAGTCTTGATAAAGTCCGCACCGGAATCGCTGACGATCCGACACATCCGAATTTTTTCCTCTTCGGTCAAAAGGCAGGTCTCGATGATCACTTTCAAAATTTTTCCTCGGCAGGCATTGCGAACCGCCCGAATCTCTTCCAAAACTTCCGCATCCTTACCGTCTTTCAACCAACCGATGTTGATGA
>CAYPIV010000191.1:0-2179 GCA_964410895.1 uncultured Ruminococcus sp.
TTGTGTCCTTTTTGAAGAATGCTTCCATTCGAAAAGGCGGTTACGGTCGCCTGAAATGCCATGGGACATTCGATGCGAGCGTATACCGCCCTTTGGGTAGGAAAAGCGGGGGATTAAGGATTAAGCTTCCTCGGAAACTTCCTCAACAGCCGCGTCCTCGGCAACTTCATCAGCTGCGTCTTCGGTTACTTCCTCATCGGCAAGTTCTTCAACAGCGGCATCCTCGTCCGGAATCTCGTCAATGTCGGCTGTCAGCTTTTTGATCACTCTCAGTTGGCAGATGATTGCGGTCGTAATTGCTCCGACAGCGGTTGCGATTCCTGCGCCGATCAAAATGTTCTTCGTGCTCTTTTTCATGTTTTTTTCTCCTTTGAGTATGTATTTTGTTTTTGATTATGCAAAGTCTCCGTATTCGGGAAAGAGACAGGTGTCATAAATTCGACGCGCTTGCTCGGTCCACTGTCGCGGGCATTCGGAATCGGTCGGATCCCGATACAGCAACAACGGAGGAGTAACACGTAGGGAGGGGGACGCCCCTTTTACGGCTTCCATCAAAAGCATGGACGGTTCCGAACAACGGTCTGCGTGGACCATTGTCATGCGTTTGGGTTCCAATTTGGCATTGGAAAGTGCTTGCATCAGCTCCGAAAGTCTGTCCGGGCGCCAAACACACAAAAATTTTCCCCCGTATTTTAACAGCCGCGCGGCACAGTTGCAAAAATCGGCGATCCCGCCGTGTACTTCATGGCGCGCAACGTATTTTTCATCATGCACGTTTCGTTTTCCGGAGTCGGTCCGCATGTAGGGCGGATTGGAAAAGACGATCTCGACTTCACCTCCCAATTGTGCGGGACAAAGCGTTCGAATGTCGCCGAGCAACGGAGACAGGCGATCCGTAAATCCGTTCAGCGCCGCATTTCGTTCGATCAGCTCCGCAAAAGCAGGTTGGATCTCCACAGCCGTAATATGTGCCGCTTTGTTTTTGGAAAGCAACAGCAGAGGAATGATTCCGGTTCCGCTTCCCAGATCTACGGCGTGAGCGCGCGGAGTCGGCCGGAGATATGCCGCCAACAGGAACGCATCGGTGCCGAACGTCAACCCGTTTTTCTTTTGGATCAGCCGAATGTGTTCGTTTACCTCATCCAAACGCTCTCCGTGCAAAAGCGGTACCGACGGTGCCGAAATCGTTTTTGTATCCATTTCGGTGGCTCCTTTTCTTTTCGGAAAAAAGCGAGAACGGAGCAGGCAGAATCAACCGCTTGCTCCGCCCTTGCAGGGTGACATATCCAATTAAGCTTCTTGAGGAGCACCTACGGGGCAAACGTCTGCACAAGCACCGCAGCCTGCACATTTGTCAGCATCGATCTCGTACTTTCCGTCTCCCTCATAGATCGCTTCAACGGGGCATTCGCCTGCGCAAGCACCGCAGGAAACGCAATCATCGGTAATCTTATATGCCATGAGTCTGTACCTCCTGTTTAATGTAGTACCTATATTGTAGCACATTTTTTTATTTTTGCAACCGTTTTTTCAAATATTTTTTGAAAAAATATATTTTTTTCGATTCGGGCGGAACGGCAAGGAACAACGGGACATCCGAATGCCGATTTGCTTGCAGAATCGAAATGTTCGGCGGTGAAACCGAACGTGCCGAAACAGCCGATCGATCGGTGCCGACTCCGAGATCGCAATATGCTCCCCCGAGCGGAAAGCGGTCATTTTTCGTCCGATTCGGCGGGATCCGTATGTTTCTTTTTCTCCAATACGGTGACTTCGGAGCGGTGATACTGTTTCGGCGGAATATCCGGTCTGTCCTTGAAAGCAACGCGTACCGTGCCTGCCAACGGATTGGTGCCGATGACGTATCCGATCCCGTCCTCGGTCTTTACCGGGGTGTCGATCGCAGGGGTCAGACGGATCTCTTCGTTGTATGTGTCCGATTCAAAGCGCAGGCAACACATGAGCCGTCCGCACACACCCGATATTTTGGAAGAGTTCAAGGACAGGTTCTGTTCTTTTGCCATTTTAATGGACACCTGCGCGAAATCGGGCAGGAATGTGGAACAGCACAGCGCTCTTCCGCAAGCTCCCAACCCGCCGAGCATTTTTGCCTCGTCTCGGATTCCGATCTGACGCAATTCAATGCGCGTACGGAATACGGAGGCAAGATCCTTGACCA
>CAYPIV010000192.1:0-2177 GCA_964410895.1 uncultured Ruminococcus sp.
AACTCGGAGAAACGCTGAACGGTTCGGATTTTTCCATGAATTTCGGAGGAAAAGGCGCCAACCAAGCGGTAGCGCTTGCCAAGGCAGGATGCCGGGTCAAGATGCTGGGCGCGGTCGGAAACGATCTTCCGGGATCCTTGGCGGTCGCTCATTTGCAAGAGTCGGGAGTGGATACTTCCGCGATCTTTTCGGTGGACAAACCCACCGGAGCCGCTGTGATCACCGTTTGCCGCGGGGATAATCATATCCTTTTGGACAGCGGTGCAAACGGAGCCGTGACGCCGCAAGTCATTGCGGCACGAGAGGATCTGTTTGATTGGGCAGATCTTGTGGTGATGCAATATGAGATCCCCATAGAGTCGGTCCTGTGTGCGGCACGGTTGGCAAAGGAAAAGGGAAAGACCGTGATCCTGAATCCTGCTCCCGCACGGGAAGTTCCGACGGAATTATACGAATACACGGATCTGATCATTCCGAATGAATTTGAAGCCGAATGGATCACCGGGATCGTTCCGAAAGACGATGAGGATGCGGTACGGGTCCTTTCGGAACTCTGTCGGCTGGGGTGTCGGGGTGCCATCGTTACCCTCGGAGAGCGCGGTTCCGCGTATTTGGAGAACGGAGAGGTCGGATGGATTGGGATCTATCCGGTCCGCGCAGTCGATTCCACCGCGGCAGGGGACAGCTTTATCGGAGGGCTTTGCGCACAACTTTGCTGCGGTGCTTCTTTGCGGGAAGCCATTGAATATGCCGCAGCGGTCTCTGCCGTTACCGTGGGGCGCAAAGGTGCTTCGGATTCCATCCCGACAGAGCAGGAAACGCTTGCATTTTTAAAGGAACATTGCATTTCCCGTTCGGAATCCGCAAAATGCGGTACGGACCGAACGGAAAGATCAAAAACAACAGGAGACGAAAAATGAGTATGAAAACAACATTGGTGATCTTGGCAGGCGGTCTCGGAAGCCGCTTCGGAGGTAATAAACAGATCTCGCAGGTCGGACCGAACGGCGAGATCTTGATGGAATATTCCGTTTACGACGCGGTTGCAGCGGGATTTGACCAGATCGTGTTTATCTTGAAACCGGAAATGGTAGATCTCGTTCGCACCTCGGTCGGAGATCGGATCTCCGAACATGTCCGCGTGGATTACGTGGTGCAGGATTCCTCCACGCTTCCGTCTTGGTATTCCGTTCCCGATGCGCGGGTAAAACCGTTTGGAACCGTGCATGCGGTGCTTTGCGCAAAAGATGTGATCCAAGGCGCTTTTGCAACCGTCAATGCGGATGATTACTACGGCAAGGCGGCGTTTTCCATTATCCACCGTCTGTTATCGGAGTTGCGCCAGCCCAAGGATGCTTGCATGGTACCGTATGTTTTAAAAAATACCATGAGCGAAAACGGCGGCGTTACCAGAGGGATCTGTCAGATCCGAAACGGGTTACTTGACAGCATTTCGGAAACGCATGAGATCTGTTACGGAGAGGCGGGGCAGATCTTCGGAGAATTCGGTCCCTTGTCGGGCGAAGAACAGGTTTCCATGAACCTTTGGGGATTTCATAAGGATCTTTTACCTGCAATGCAAGCGTATTTCGAGTCTTTTTTGCATTCTTTGTCGGAAGAAGAGTTAAAAGCGGAATGCTTGCTTCCGGTCATGGTCGGCGATTTTTTGCAAAGTAACGTCCTTTCGGTCAAAGCAGAGCCGTCTGCGGATAAGTGGTTCGGCATTACTTATGCGTCGGACCGTGCGGCAGTGGCGGATGCGTTACGGCGGTTTCATCAAGACGGAGTTTATCCGGATTCGCTGTATATGCCGCGGTAATGCGCGGTGTTTGCGACCGAGAACTTGCCCAAACGGTGTCGTTTGAATTGATAAACGGTGTGTTTCTTGTTTGCGATCGGTTCGCTTGACCGTGCGAGAGCTCTCTTTTTCGGGACTGTCGATTTGCCGATGGCTTTCGGGATATAAAAAACAGCGGTCGTTCTTTCCGAAGAAAGAACGACCGCTCCAGACTGTCGACCAAAAAGCGTTCACACTGCGGCAAAAGCCAAAGAGTGAACGTTTTTCTGTATGAAAAAGAAGATGTTTTGAAAGAAGAGCGAAAAAGAGGAGAAAGCCGAGGTTGGAGAAGAGGATCTCCTCTTCCATTTGGCTAACTTTTTCAAATTCATGCACGCAA
>CAYPIV010000193.1:0-2161 GCA_964410895.1 uncultured Ruminococcus sp.
TTGATCATCTTCGAATAATTTTCAAAATAGATCTCTTCGCGAGAACGCATTTCCGCCTCACTCATAACGCCAAAGGAAGCAAACAGTTCCACGTGTTTCGGTTTCATAAACGTTTTGTATGCCTCCACGGCATTTTTTAAATTGGAAAGACCGCGCGTTTCCGCTTCCCGTTCCCACTCTGCCGAATATCCGTTTCCGTCAAACAGGATCCGACGGTGTTCGGTAAAGGTATCTTTGATCAACTTTGCCAAGGCAACGTCAAAATCGTCAGCCGCCTCCAAAACATCCGCAAACAGTTGGAACGAAGAAGCGACGGCGGTGTTGAGTACCGTATTCGGCATGGCAATATTTTGGGAAGAACCGACCATGCGGAATTCGAATTTATTTCCGGTAAATGCAAGCGGCGAAGTACGGTTGCGGTCGGTCGTATCCTTTCGAAATACGGGAACCGACGGAATTCCGAGATCCATCACACCGACGCGGCACCCCTGATAAGCGGTTCCGTCAACAATGGAGTCGATCAAAGCGGAAAGTTCTTCCCCGACAAACACCGAAACAATGGCAGGCGGTGCCTCATTTGCTCCCAAACGGTGATCGTTTCCGGCGTACGCAACGGAAACACGAAGCAGATCCTGATAATCGTCAACCGCTTTTACGATTGCGGCAAGCACCAACAAAAATTGCAAATTCTCGGCAGGCGTTTTTCCCGGATCCAACAGATTTTTGCCGTTTGCGGTCAAAGACCAATTGTTATGTTTTCCGGAACCGTTAACTCCCTGATACGGTTTTTCGTGCAGCAAGCAAACAAGCCCGTGTTTTTCGGCGATCTTTTTCATATATTCCATCATCAAGAGATTTTGATCGACAGCGATATTGGCAGTAGCGTAGATCGGTGCCAACTCATGCTGTGCAGGAGCCGCTTCGTTGTGTTTGGTCTTGGCATTGATGCCCATCGTCCAAAGAGCTCGGTCAAGATCGGACATGAACGCGGCGATCCTCGTTTTCAATGGTCCGAAATAATGGTCCTCCAATTCCTGCCCTTTCGGTGCGGGTGCCCCGAACAAAGTTCTGCCCGTGTACACCAGATCCTGCCGTTTGTCATACATGGCTTTGTCAATGATAAAGTATTCCTGTTCGGCTCCCACCGTAATATCCACACGACGGCAAGCCGTATCGCCGAACAGACGAAGGATCCGAAGTGCCTGCGTACTCAGCGCATCCATAGAACGCAAGAGCGGCGTTTTGGTATCCAGCGCTTCTCCGGTGTACGAGCAAAATGCCGTTGGGATGTATAAAGTTCCGTCCTTGACAAACGCATATGAAGCCGGGTCCCACGCGGTATAGCCGCGCGCCTCAAACGTCGCGCGCAATCCTCCCGACGGAAAAGACGATGCGTCCGACTCGCCGTGGATCAACTCTTTTCCGGAAAATTCCATTACGACGTTGCTGTTCCCGACGGGAGCGATAAAAGCATCATGTTTCTCGGCAGTGACGCCGGTCAACGGCTGGAACCAATGGGTATAATGCGTTGCCCCCTTCTCTACCGCCCAATCTTTCATGGCATTTGCCACAACATCGGCAATGGAGGGATCAATGGTCCTACCGGTGGCTATGGTTTTGGTAAGAGATTTATATACCTCTTTCGGCAAACGTTCCCGCATGACGTTGTCATTAAACACCATCGCTCCGAAAATCTGAGACACATTTTTTTCCATAGGTATGATTCCTTTTCCTTCCGTCTCGGCTCCTTGCAGAAAGCGAGCCGAGAAAGAACTTTCATAAGATACATCATTATATACCATTTTCCGCGGGTTTGTCAACAGTTTTTTTCGGAAATGCGCGGAATTTGTTTCTTTTAAAAAACCACTTCAGCAAGATTTCACGGTCGCCGTTTGACGTCCTTGCTTCCGATGATGGAAAATAAATCCGTATTCAAAACGCAAAAAGCGCTTGACAAACACGCGGAAATGTGTTATAATCGGTACGTTGTCGGTGAAAAAGATCGAATACCAAAAATGAAAAGCAAAAAAATAAAAAAACTTTTCAAAAAAGGCTTGACAAATCCGATCACACGTGCTATAATAAAAAAGTCATCGGTTGACGGTAAAAAAACGGGAGCATAGCTCAGCTGGGAGAGCATCTGCCTTACAAGCAGAGGGTC
>CAYPIV010000194.1:0-2151 GCA_964410895.1 uncultured Ruminococcus sp.
GCCGGCATGTCGAACGTATTTGCGGATATCATCGGAAACGAATCCCTGCGAAAGCACCTTGCCGGAGAGATTCGTGCCGATTCCCTTTCGCACGCTTATTTGATCGAGGGAGAAGCCGGTTCCGGTAAACGGCTTTTGGCAACTCGGATCGCCATGGCACTTGCCTGCGATCGGCGAACCGATCGGTCTGCCGATCTTCCCTGCATGCGTTGCAATGCCTGTCAAAAAATATTGCACGGCAATTCGCCCGATCTGATCTTTGTTTCCAAGGGGGACAAAGCCACCGTCGGCGTTGACGCCGTTCGAACGATCAAAAGCGATGTTCTGGTCGCACCGAATGATTTTAAAACGAAGATCTATATTTTGGAAGATGCGCATTTAATGACCGAGCAAGCACAAAACGCGTTGCTTTTGACCTTGGAAGAACCCCCGCCGTATGTTCTCTTTTTGTTACTTTGCGAAAATCTTTCGCCGATCTTGGAGACCATCCGCAGCCGTGCCCCCGTTCTTCGTACGGAACATCTTTCCCCCGCACTCATCCGCTCGTATCTGCTTGCCGAGATTCCGGAAGCCAATACGCTCTTGCAAACAGCACCGAAAGATCTGGATGAGATCGTGGTTGCCGCAAACGGAAGTATCGGACGCGCGTTGCAATTGTTGGATCCGAAACAGCGAAGATCCGCCTTCAAACTTCGGGAAAATACCCGTCGATTTTTACAACTCTGCTTGGCAAAACGGCAAAGTTCGGCAGCATGGCAATATCTCAATGCGCTCCCGCAAAAACGGGAAGAACTTTTGGCGCAGATCCGATCCGATCTGTTCTGCGTCAGAGATCTGTTGCTCTGCAAACAAACGGAAAACGCACCTCTTTGCTTTTTTTACGATCGGGAAGAAGCTTGTTCCCTTGCCTACCGTTTTACGGTCCCCGAGCTGCTGAGATTGCTGTCCGTTTTGACGGATGCCGCCGACCGCTTGCGTCAAAACGCCAATATACGGCTCCTGTTGACCGAGTTGGCTGTACAGGCAGGGTTATTTCCCGCATTTTCAGAAACCTAACCGTTCAGTGTGCAAATCAAGAAAGGATCCCCCTATGGAAACACAATATCCCAACAACTCCGATATGCAATCCGCAAAGGATACCAATTTGAAAGAAGACCGTAACCGCCGAAACCGACATCGGCATCGGAAACCGAATCGGCAAAGGAAAGATCCCGATCCGAATCGGGGTTCAAACGCGGTCAGCAATGCTTTTGATCCGGAATTTTCCGGTTTCCCGAAAGTATCCGCAAAAAAGACTTCCGAAAGCAATGTCAAGCCGTCGGAATCCTCCGACGGTGCCGAGCATTCCGCGGCGCCGCAATCGGCAGTTTCTTCTCAAGGAAAAGATAACGGACCCGTAAAGAAAAACAATTTCAAAAAAAAGCCGAACCGCAACCGTCCGCAGGACCGACCGCAAAGCCGAAAAGGCGGAGAGAGAGGATTGTACGATCCCTATGAAGAACCCGCGGCAGAAGAACTTTCTTTGGCGGAGATCCGGGCACGGATCGTGCTGAACGCCGCAGATCCTGCCGCCGTTCCCACCGTTGCACGTCCCGCATCTTCCGCGGAAACGGAATCTTCTTCTGATTCCGTTTCGGAAAGCACGGGCAACGTCGCGGAAATCGAAGGCGGTGCGGCGCCCTCGGTCGAAACGGCTCCGGAACCGATGGAAACCGTGGAGATCATCGGGATCCGCTTTCGTGCGTCCGGAAAAACATACTATTTCGATCCGCACGGGATCACGGCGGAGAAAGGACAGTTTGCGATCGTCGAGACCGCCCGCGGTCCCGAATTCGGCGATGTTTGTATCGGAAACACGCAAATTCGCGCAACCGATGTTGTATCCCCTCTTCGTCCCGTTGTACGGATCGCAACCGAGCAAGACATTGCCCAAAACGCAGAAAACCGAAAAAAAGAACAGGATGCTTTGGTCATTTGTCGGGAGAAGATCGCCGCGCACCGATTGGAAATGAAATTGGTGGATGCCCAATATGCCTTTGACGGTTCCAAACTGCTGTTTTACTTTACCGCCGACGGTCGCGTGGATTTTCGCGAATTGGTCAAGGATCTTGCCTCCGTATTCCGTACGCGCATTGAATTGCGTCAGATCGG
>CAYPIV010000195.1:0-2142 GCA_964410895.1 uncultured Ruminococcus sp.
GAGGAGACGAGGTCATGGCTCTTTGTCCCTGCTCCATCAAAGTACCGATACTTGTGCCCGCCACGTTGGACAGGTCAATAATGTGCAAATACGTCAAAGATGTTTCCGAGCTGATGACACCGGGAATGATCAGCGCACAGCTGGTAACAATGGTTCCCAATGCGTTCGGGAAAATATGCTTAAACATCAATCTGGCATCCGAAGCGCCGAGCGTCCGAGCTGCCAAAATGTGCTCCTGACTCTTAAAGCGGTAGAACTGCTTTCTCGTCAGTGCGGACATTCCGATCCACCCGGTGGCAATAAACGCAAGCAAGAATGCCGGCAAGGAACCCATCTTAGCTGCCAAGTGATATTGGAACAGCGTGATCACGACCATCATCGGCATATTTCCCAAAATATCGGTCACACGGTCCAAGATCATATCGATCAGACCGCCGTAGTATCCTTGAATGGAACCGTAGACCGCACCGATAAACAGGTTGATCGCCGAAACCAAGATTGCAAAGATCAACGAGAATCTGGCACCGACCGCAATGGCGGTAAACAGATCCTGTCCCAATTCGTTGGTACCGAAGAGGAACATCGGCGCATGGTACTCGCCATCCTCGGTCCATTGCAGATATTGCGTATAGTTATAGTAACAAACACGCACCTGTACCGAACCGGATTTTGCAAGGCTGTAAATATAACTGCCGTCGTCTCCGGCAATCCGGGTGCTTGTGTACGCTCTGCCCTCTTTGGAAGCATCCGTGCAGTATGCGGGAATAAAATTGCCGTTTTCGTCATACAACGGATTGTTCTTTTCATCCGCGCATTTGTACCAAATGTTTTCACTTGCGGGGATCACATTGTTGACCTTTTTTCCGTAAATGTCCTCCTGCAAAACAACAGGATACAACACCTGCAGACCGGACTCGTTTTGGAACTGTTGGATCTTATCGAATTCCTCGTACGAAAGGTTCTTGGAAACAATGCCGACCTGATAATAGCGGTTGACTTTCACCGAGCGGGAGATCTTGACAATCTCTTGTCCGCGGTATTTTTCCGTGGTCGCCGTTTCGCTCAAAACGCGAATGATCGGTTCATATCCCGTTTCGATCCCGATCGCGTGCAACGCCGCGATCTGACGCTCGTTTTGGCTGTTCAAGGTTGTGGAACCGTCCAAAATACCGATGTTCATTTTGGCAATAGACTCCACGTAAGGCGGGAAATTCTGATAGGTCTTATCCTTTTCATACACCGAATAGGGCGAAAGGATGGGCGCGATCAAGGAAAACAGCAACAAAATGCCGATGATATAAGCCGCCACCACAGAAGATTTGTTCTTGCGGAAACGGATCATCGCATCCGCAAAATAACTGCGGGACTTGGTATCGAATTTTTCGTCGTGCAACGTTGCATTCAGTTGGGCGAACGCAAATTTTTCCTGAGGAATGTGTTCATATGTGTTATTCATGTTTCTCTTCCTTTCCTCAGAATTTATTTCTTCGAGCCCATTCTGATTCGGGGGTCAATAAAGCCGTAGCTGATATCCACGACAATACTTGCAACCAAACCGATTCCCGTATAGAACACGGTCAACAGAATGAACATCGGGTAATTTCGACCGGTAATGGAATCCAAATACAAACTTCCGACGCCGGGAACCGAGAAGATCCCCTCGATGATCAGCGATCCGGAAAGGATTCCGATAAATTCTCCGAAAATTGCGGGAAGTACCACGACCATGCAGTTTTTCATTGCATGGCGCACGGTAGCCTGCGCTTTCGTCAGTCCTTTTGTGCGCGCAAGGAGCATAAATTCGCTCGTCAGCACCTCGGTCAGTTCCGCACGCGTTGTTCTGGTAAAGCCCGCGATCGTTCCAAAGGACAAAGAAAGAACGGCAGGCAACATGCTGACAAACATATCCCACGAAAACCAATCGGTACCGCCTTTCATCAAAAACGGCAACCAACCCAGCTTAAAGGAAAAAATGTATTGGATCAAAAAGGCATATACAAAGGATGGAACCGACACCACCACCATGGTCAAGGTGGAGATCGTGTGGTCGAGCCAAGTATTCTTCTTCAATGCGGCAACAATACCCAGCATAATTCCGATCGGAATGCTGAGCACGATGGAATAAACGTTGACAATAATGGT
>CAYPIV010000196.1:0-2122 GCA_964410895.1 uncultured Ruminococcus sp.
AACGATCGGTTTTCAGTTATCAGTAAGGAGAAGATTCATGTTACTGTTCTACCTCCGCCACGGAGACCCCATTTATGCCCCGGACAGTTTGACTCCGCTCGGTCACAGGCAAGCGGAAGCATTGGCAAAGCGTTTGGCAACGTTCGGATTGGACCGTATTTATGCCTCCACCTCCGATCGCGCTCGGCAGACCGCGCAACCGACTTGCGAACTTTTGAAAAAAGAAGCAGTTTTGTTGGATTTTGCAAACGAAGGACATGCTTGGGCGGACCTGACGATCACCGCTGCCGACGGAAACAAAAAGTGGTTGTTTCAGGATCCGGAGACCGTCCTGTTCTTCCACAGTGCGGATCTGCGAACCTACGGAGCCGAATGGTATCGGCATTCCCGATTTGCCGAATATCACTACGAGCGTGGTTTGGCACGCATTGCCGATGGTATCGATGATTGGCTTCGGTCTCTCGGATACGAACATGTTCCCGAAAGCGGAAGTTACCGTGTGATCCGTCCGAACGAAGAACGCGTGGCACTGTTTGCTCACCAAGGGTTCGGATTGGCATTTTTAAGTTGCCTTTTGGATATTCCGTATCCCATGATCTGTACACACTTTGATATGTGCCATACCGGTATGACGGTTATTGAATTTACGGAGCAAAACGGATATGCCGTTCCGAAAATTTTGACGCTTTCTTCGGATTCGCATCTGTATCGGGACGGACTTCCGACGCAATACAATTACGGTCCTCGGTTTTAAGTGTGTGCAGATCGGTACGTTTCGTTCATTGCCGAACTTCCGAACCTGCCGAATTTCATGCGGTTTCCGCAATAACAGACAAAAGCAACCGAAAATACAGGCAAAATAATATGCGGAGAGCTCGAAAGGCTCTCCGCATATTGTTTAAGACTGTATCTTTTACGATCGGAAGCGCGCTTGCCAACGGATTGCGGCATAGTTCATACCGATTTTTCTGTGTTGAACGGCTCTGCGATCCGTGCCGCGATCAGTTTTGCGCATTTTTCTTTCCGTTCGGGTTCGCGGATCCACTTGATCATTGCGCATACATTCGGGTACTGAAACAGATCAACGATCCGCCGATAATAGGGCAGTGCGTACCGTTCATCGGCGTTTAATCGGTAATGTTGCAAGATCACGGAAAGCAGTTCCGCCTGCTCCGTATTCTGTCGGAGCAATAGCTCCGAAACCGAAAGTGCATCGAATTCGGATTCCTCCGGGAAGCAATTGGTTTCGTTTACAAACACGTTGATGTTGACATCAGTTCCCGACATGTTAAAATCGATCAATCCCGCAAAATGCCCGTTGTTGGATAACAGATTTTGTGAATTCAGATCCCCCTGATACACACAGCGCGGCAATTTCGAAAAGACCGTCAATAGCTGTGTACGCAACCATTCGTTGCATGCACGGAGTTGCAATGCCAACGCGTCGTAACCGTTGTTTTGCAGTGCGGCGATCAAAGCATTTGCGTTTTCCTGCTTCTCATCGATCTCCACGTCCAGCGGCGCCAGATCGATGATGCTCCACATGGACCGCGTTTCGATTAAGTCTGTTCCGGTGTAAGTTGCAGCCAAAATACCGAGATGTTCGATCACCTCTTTCCGATCCGGATCAACATCCTCGTTGAAAACGGGGTAGGCGGCATATTCCTCAACGAAACAGGTATACGATCTTCCGTCGAGATTCCAAGTGTGTGATAAGGGACCGCGTAAGGTCGGGATCAAACGCGGGCAGTAAATACCGATGGAACGGTACCGATCGATCAATCTGCCGATCTCCTGCAATCTTGTTTCCGATATGACCGATGCGGAATGGATCTTCAGTACATACGACCGATCCAAAATGTAGTTCAGACGTTGGTCATCCTCACTGTGCGAAGTGTCATAAAACTGCGTTATCGTTTGAAAGGACAGTCCGAACTGTGCCATGACGTTCTGCAATTGTGCAATTGAGTACATACGATCCTCCCGGTGTTTGCGTTTCGGCGGATTCGGCCCCCGAAAACTCGGTATCTTTGCGTGGGCTTTTTTTACAAACACTTTCCGAATCAGCTTCGGCAAACTTGCGTATTTTTTGCATAAATCTCTTTTTTTAACAGATACTAAC
>CAYPIV010000197.1:0-2093 GCA_964410895.1 uncultured Ruminococcus sp.
TTACCTTTGTTATAACACAAAGCAACGTTATGGAAACAATGTCAACTTCGGGTATATGAACGGTTGGCAACGGCAGAATGGATGTGCCCGATCGGTCGTGGGATCACGCCTATCGGCACCGGCAGTTCGGCATCTGCTTGACGGACGATCGGATGCCGAACTTTCGTTACGGTATCGATCGAATCTCAAATGGGACCGAACGAGTTTTTAAACAGTACGGACGCGGAATATTCCTTCCATTGCCGAAATATGAGCGATCGCATCCGAAGAAGGGACGGAAGAGCAGTCCAAAATGGTATATGCGTTTTCCCCCTTTGATTTGCTGATCATGTTTTCGATATTAAGCCCTTCTGCGGAAATGATCGCCGTCAGTTGCGTCAGAATGGACGGAACATTGGCGTGCAATGCACAAATGCGAGCGGTTCCGGTTCTCGGCATGGAGAGCGTCGGGAAATTGACGCTGTTGGTAATATTTCCGTTCAAAAGGTATTCTTTCAGTTCCTGTGCTGCCATGACGGCACAGTGGTCCTCGGACTCCTCCGTAGACGCTCCCAAATGCGGAATGGCTACGGTATTCGGTGCGTTCAAGATCTCCTCTGTCGGAAAATCCGTTACATACACGGAGACCTTTCGATCGGTCAACGCCTGTTTCAGATCGTTTGCGCAGACCAAATCTGCGCGGGAAAGGTTGATGATCTTGACTCCGTTTTTCATTTTTTCGATATTGGTATTGCAAATGAGATTCCGAGTATCTTTGGTAGCGGGAATGTGCAATGTGAGATAATCCGCAGCGGCGAAGAGGGTATCATAAGAATCCGCCCGCTCTACACGGTGATCCAAATTCCAAGCCGCTTCCACGGAAAGAAACGGATCGTATCCGATCACACGCATTCCCAATTGAATGGCTGCATTGGCGATCAGCCCGCCGATGGCTCCCAAGCCGACGACACCGAGCGTTTTTCCCATGATTTCAGTTCCCGCAAATTGAGATTTTCCTTTTTCTACTTGCTTTGCCACGTCGTCGGTCAACGTTTTTGCCCACTCAATGCCTCCGACCACATTTCTGGCAGACAGCAACAGTGCGCACACGGTGAGCTCTTTCACACCGTTTGCATTGGCTCCCGGCGTGTTGAATACGACGATCCCTTCCCGCGAGCAACGGTCGATCGGGATGTTGTTGACCCCCGCACCTGCGCGGGCAATGGCTTTCAGTTCTTTTCCGAATTCCATATCGTGCATGGCGGCGGAACGAACCAAAATTCCGTCCGGATCTTGAATATCCGGTGCAGCGGAAAAGGAATCTCCGAGTTGTTGGATCCCAACGGGAGCGATCTTATTTAAAAGCTGAATCTTCATAAACATTCGGTCCTTTCGTTTTTTTATTGTGACGGGTCTTTTCGATTGTGCGGCGAACGCCTTTTGACGTTACGCTTTCGGATTCTTGTTTGCAAAATCTTCCATGAAGGCGACCAGAGCTTCCACACCTTCATAGGGCATGGCATTGTAGATCGAGGCACGCATTCCTCCGACGGAACGGTGTCCTTTTAAGTTTTTCAGCCCCGCTTTTGCCGCTTCCGCCGCAAATTTTTTATCTAACTCCGCATCTCCCGTCACAAAGGTCACGTTCATCATGGAACGGCTTTCTTTTTTTACGGGGGCTTGATAATAATTCTGCTGATCCAAATAACCGTACAAAAGGTCGGCTTTCTTTTCGTTTCTTTGTTTCATGACAGTTAAGCCGCCAAGCTCCAAGATCCATTCATAAACCAACTTTGCCATGTAGATGGTGTAACAAGGCGGGGTATTGTCCATGGATTGGTTCTCTGCCATGGTTTTCCATTCCAGCATCGTCGGCATGTTCTCTTCCGCAAATTCCAAAAGATCTTCTCTGACAATGACCAGAGTCATTCCCGCAGGAGCCATATTTTTCTGCGCACCTGCATAGATCACGCCGAATTTGCTGACATCGATCGGCTCACTGATGATGCAGGAAGAGAGATCGGCAACCAAGGGAATATCACCGGTATCCGGAATATCGGGAAATTTGGTACCGTAAATGGTATTGTTGAAACAAATGTGGAGGTAAGCGGCAT
>CAYPIV010000198.1:0-2080 GCA_964410895.1 uncultured Ruminococcus sp.
CTTGGCCGACATGGGAAGAAGCCAAAACCGTTGACAGTACGGTTGAAGTTGCCGTTCAAGTCAACGGCAAGGTTCGCTCCGCGATCTTTGTGCCGTTCAATTGTCCTGCCTCGGAAGCGATCGCACAAGCCAAAACCGATGCGAAAATCGCCGTGCTGTTGGAAGGAAAGCAGATTGTCAAGGAAATTTGCATTCCCAATAAAATCATCAATTTGGTTGTAAAATAAACCGAATTCCGCCGAATTGCAGGGACGCCGAAAAGGCGCCCTCGGCGAGCGGTTTCCGATGGGAAAGGAGGGGCGGTGCCGATTGGCAGTGATCGATGAGTCTGCTTTGATCAAACAAGCAAAAAAAGGAAACGAAAAAGCTTTTGAAACGATTGTTCACCTGTACGAAGGACGCATCTATTCTTATACTTACCGCCTGCTTGAAAATCGGGAAGATGCGCAGGAGATCACGCAGGAAACGTTTATTAAGCTTTGGGGCGCCTTAGCCGACTTTCGGGAAGAAGCGTCCCTTTCTACGTATCTGTTCCGAATTGCCAAAAACGCATCTTTGGACCGATTGCGGAAGAAAAAAGAACCGACACTTTCCTTGCGAGAGCCGAGTCCCGAGGAAGAACCCTATTTTCTTTCCGTTCCCGATCCCGAGCCGGAACATAATCCGGCAGAGGCATTTTTAAAGCAGGAACGGATCCGTATTTTGCGACGTGCCGTTTCGCAACTTCCGCGAGACGCACGGGAAATTTTAATTTTAAGGGAATTTCAAAATTTATCGTATACGGAGATCGGTAAGATCCTTGAAGTGGAAGATGGAACGGTTCGAAGCCGATTGAGCCGTGCACGGATGAAGTTGAAAAAAATTTTGGAGGAGTGGAACTTTTCCGTATGATTTGCGTCTGTAATGGTAGAAGAGGGGTGTTGAAAGATGAAGAATACGTGTGATTTTTCGGTCGATCTTTTATCTGCGTATTTGGATGGTGAATGTACATCCGAAGAGGAACAGGAAGTTCGTTCTCATTTGCGGGTCTGTGCGGAGTGCTCCGATCTTGTTCACCGGTTTCAAACAAATTCCGAGTTGACGAAACAAGCATTTGCAACGGAGTTGCCGGATTCTTTGCATGAAGATATTATGAACAGTGTCCGTGCAGTACGCGGAAAGCACAACCGCAGGTTCCCACACTTCTCCGGGCGGTGGAGCACAGCTGTGGCGGCTGCCGCTCTGTTGGTATGCGCATTCGGTTCCGTTTTTGTATATGCAAATGCTCAAAACCGTTTATGGGCGATCCGTAACAGTGCCAATCGAGCGATGCCGACACAAGAAGGATTCGTATATGACATGCAAACGCAGTGGCACGGCAGTTCCGATGTGTTTTCCATGCCGAAAAATTTGGAGCTTTTCCACGAGGGAGAGAATCTTTGGAGCTCTGCGGAGAGCGCAGAGGTCCGTTGGACATTGCGTGTGGATGCCGAGAACAAAACGGCGGTTTTGGGAAATTCTTTTATCCAATGGGATGGTGTTGCCGTTTTTTCGGAAAACGGTTCGTTGTCCGAAGTTCGGTTTGAAACCTTGGTTTACTGCGTGGAGCAAACAGCAAATGGGCTACGCTTGCGTCTGATGGATGCATAATGCGATCTCAAATTGCCATTCTTTCGCAAGATTCCGTGTTTTCCAGAACATTGGAATTGGAGTTTTTACTGTATGGGCTTTCCGTACAACTGCCGATCCATGCCACCGACGCATTTGAGACCGAGGTGGTCCTTTTGGATCTGGATACCATGTCGGTTCCGCTAAACGGCAGTTATGAAAAAATGATCGGTTATACCAAAAGTTCGGCACGGTTTGCGGGGGATGCCGGAAGAAGATGTATTATGATCCTGCATCGTCCGTTTGAAATGCGCGTTTTGCGCAGGGAAGTGTTTGAGATCTTGCAACGCAACGCCCCCGCGTCGGAGGAGTGTTGCCGAACGGCGGAACCATCGGTGATACCGCCACAGGATCGTACCGCGTACTTGACCTTAACCGAAAAGACACTTTGTTGCGGGACTTCGGAAGTGTTGTTAAGTCCAAAGGAAGCAAA
>CAYPIV010000199.1:0-2065 GCA_964410895.1 uncultured Ruminococcus sp.
GTGTATTTTTCTTTGCATTCCTGCCTTTTCGTCATAAGCCGCAAGTCCTGCGCGACGCGTTCCCAAGTGTGAATGATAGTCAACACCGAAAAATACGTCCTGCATACAATCCCGCTTGGCAGCCATTCCAAAAAATCCGCCCATGAATATTCCCGCTTTCGTTAATGATGATTATGAAATGCCGAAAAAACAGCGAAGTTTCTTATTTTTCTGCAAAAAACAGTTTCGAAAGCGTCATGGGATCAATATATTTCCCATCACGATACACACGCATATTGCCGGATGCGATCTCATCGATCAGCATCACTTTGCCGTCTGCATCGTAACCGAATTCAAATTTGATATCATAAAGGACCAACCCTTTTTCCGACAGATCATCCGCTACGATCTGCGTGATCTTTTGCGTCATCTGCTTAATGTCATCGTACTGCTCGGCAGTCATCACACCCAAGTCCACAAGACCGTCCTTGGTGACGAGCGGATCCCCTTTGGCATCGTTTTTGAAGGTTGTCTCCACGTATGCGGGAAGATCTGCGCCTTCTTCGATATAGTCGGAATACCGACGGTAAAAACTGCCCACTGCCTTATGACGGCAAATCACTTCCAACCCCTTGCCGAATACCTTTGCGGGAAGAACTTCCATGGTGGTATTTGCAAGATCGGCGCTGACATAATGCGTTTTGATCCCGGCAGCATTCACCTTCTCGAAAAAATACACAGACATCCGCAAATTGACATCGCCAACTCCCTCGATGGTCAAACCGACCGCGTTTTCACCCGGATCGAAAACGCCGTCCTTGCCTGTGCAATCGTCCTTAAACTTCAGCAGATAGTTTCCGTTGTCCAGTGCAAATACATCTTTGGTTTTTCCTGTGTAAACAAGTTTTTTCATGAGTTTCTTCTCCTTATTGTTTTGAATATATTGAAGCTTCGGCAGCGTCAATCAACGATTGTATTTTTCTTCCAAAACAGCATTTTTGGAAAGTACTTTTTCGGCTCCCGCACGGCGTGCGGCGTCCAGCTTGTCCGCCAATACAGCATCCTCAACAGCAAGGATCTCAACGGAAAGCAACGCGGCATTGGCGGCACCGTCAATGGCAACGGTGGCAACGGGAATGCCCGTCGGCATTTGTACCGTGGACAAAAGCGCATCCATACCGTCCAAATATTTGGACCGAACGGGAATGCCGATGACCGGCAAAGTGGTATTGGCGGCAATGGCGCCCGCCAAGTGTGCTGCCATACCGGCGGCAGCCAAAATTGCACCGAACCCGTTTTTGCGAGCGGAAGCCGAAAAATCGCGTGCCTGCTCCGGTGTTCTGTGTGCGGAAAAAACGTGTACTTCATACGGCACACCGTATTCATCCAAAACAGCAAGTGCCTTTTCCACGACCGGCAGATCGCTGTCACTGCCCATAATAACTCCAACTTTTTTCATGTTCGGTACATCCTTTCCGAGATCTTTACCGCAAAAATCAGATTGGGCAGTCCTACCCTCTTATTTGATAGAACTGCCCAGACGGTCGACTGTATTACCCTCCGCTCCCCTGTGGTGACCCACGCTCCGTCAGTTACGGAGGGCTTCTGAAAAAATCTCACTAATATTATAGTATGTTTCCGATCAAAAGTCAATCCCTTAAAATCACAATTTTTAAAATCTTTCCGCAAAAAAATCCGTGAAAATGTAGAAAGCCGTAAACGATCACAGCGGGTATTCTTTCCACCCCTCGGCAGTTCGTACCGAAATGCTGCCGATTCCTGCGGCTCTGGCATACTGCAACGCTTCCGGATACCCGGTAAGGAGCCACTCCTTGCGATGCGCATCCGAACTGAACGTCACTCTGCCGCGTTTTTCGGCGATCCGCTGTAAAAAGATCGGTGCGGGATAGGGAGTGCGCCGATAGCCCCGTGAGATCGCTCCCGTATTGATCTCAAAGATCACGTCTTTTTCCAATAACGCGTCCAATGCTTCCATGGCAACCCGTAAATACCGCGGATCGCTTTCCGAAAACAGTACGTTTCCTTCATTGAATTTTGAAACCAGATCAAAATGACCGACAATATC
>CAYPIV010000200.1:0-2063 GCA_964410895.1 uncultured Ruminococcus sp.
GCGCCAACCTCGGTACGACTCTCACCGGTTGGATCCTAAGTCTGGCAGGCATTGAAGGCAACGGCAGCATCATGATGCTAAAGCCTGCCAATTTCTCACCGGTCTTGGCTTTCATCGGAATCATTCTGATCATGTTTTCCAAAACCGATGTCAAAAAAAGTGTCGGACATGTCCTGCTCGGATTTGCGGTCTTGATGTACGGCATGGTTCTGATGGGAACGGCAGTAGAACCGCTCGAAACCATTCCCGAATTTCAGGCATTTCTCGGCAGCATGAACAATCCGTTCCTTGCACTGCTGGTCAGCCTTGTTTTTACATCGATCATCCAAAGTTCCGCCGCAACGCTCGGTATTTTGCAAGCTCTTTCCGCCACCGGAATTTTAACCTACAACATGGTGATCCCCATGATCATGGGATTGAATATCGGTACCTGCGCCACCTCTCTGCTTTCCTGTATCGGTACCGGAACCAATGCAAAACGCGTTGCGTTCTCTCATTTGATGTTAAAAGTTCTGTGTACCTTGGTCTGCTTCCCGCTCCTGCTGATCGGAGATGCGATCTTCCATTGGGCGTTCCTTTCCGCTTCGGTCTCTGCTTTTGAAATTGCGCTTTTGCACACTTTGTTCAACATTATTTTGACCATTCTGTTCATGCCTTTCACCAAACAGCTTGTCAAGTTTGTCGAACGGATCGTACGTGACAAAAGCACCTCCAAGCAGGAAACCGACACGTTCTGCGTATTGGACGAACGCGTTTTGAATTCTCCTTCCATCGCCGTTGCGGAATGCGGAAACCTGACGAAACAAATGAGCGCCTTGGCGCATGAGACTCTAAAGACCGCCATTTCGGTCCTGTATCATTACGATGGGCAGGTAGAAAAACAGGTTTTGGAGCAAGAGGATAAATTGGATCTGATGGAAGACAGAATGGGGACCTACTTGGTCCGTCTCTCTGCGCAAGCGCTTTCGCAATCCGACAGCCGCGAGATCTCCAAAATGTTGCACTCCATCGGCGATTTCGAACGTTTGGGAGACCATGCCGTCAATTTGATGAAAACTTCCAAAGAAATGCAGGACAAAGGAATCACGTTCTCGGAAGAAGCAAAAAAAGAACTTGCCGTACTGACAAACGCAACGCTTGAGATCATGGATATGACCTATCGGGTGTATCGCGACAACGATTCCGAGCTTGCCGTTTCCGTAGAACCGCTCGAACAAGTGATCGATGCCCTGATTGCAGAGATCAAAGATCACCACATCAAACGGTTGCGTGCGGGAAACTGTACCATCGAATTGGGCTTTATCCTGTCCGATCTGCTCAATAACTACCGCCGTATCTCGGACCACTGCTCCAACATTGCGGTCACGGTCATTGAAGTGGTTCACGACAGTTTTGACACCCATCAATATTTAAACGGCGTCAAATACGGAAATGCCGAATTTAACGATCGGTACGAACGGTTCAACCGAAAATATCAAATTTGAACTCGATTATAGGCGCAAATGTAACTTGCAAAATTCCCCCTGCCGATGTGTTTGCATCGCAGGGGGTTCCGTATCGCGCAACGGGATCCCCGATCCGAAAGTTCAAAAACGCGCTCAAGCGTCAGCATGCGCCTTGCAAAACAACAAGCGAAATCCGTTGCCTTACCGCTTGTTACTGCCCAAAAGAAAAGAAAGGAAACAAACCATGTATACACACTTGATATGGGACTTTAACGGCACCCTTTACAACGATGTTCCCGCAGGGATCCAAAGTGCCAATCGGTTGCTTTGTGCGCACGGGATGCCGCCGATCGCCACCGTGGAGGAATACCGGGAACAGTTCGGATTTCCGATCATCGATTATTACCGACGTTTGGGATTTGATTTTGAAAAAACGCCGTTTGACACATTGGCACACGAATGGCTCCCCTACTATTTGGAAGAGAGCGCTTCTGCCGGTTTGCAACCGGGAATTTCGGAAGTCTTACCTGCGGTGACCGCGCTCGGAATCCCGCAGATCATTCTTTCCGCATCGGAGCAGACCATGCTGGAAAAGCAAGTCGTCTCCCTCGGAATCCG
>CAYPIV010000201.1:0-2063 GCA_964410895.1 uncultured Ruminococcus sp.
ATGCGATCGAAGGCTATATTACCAAGGGCGCATGGGAAATGACGGACATGTTCCATTTGAAAGCCATTGAGTTGATCGCAAAAAGTTTAAGAGGTGCGGTTGCCAATACCTCCGAGGGCAGAGAAGGAATGGCACTCGGTCAATATATTGCGGGCATGGGATTCTCCAATGTCGGTTTGGGAATCGTACATTCCATGGCACATTCTTTGGGTGCCGTTTATGATACGCCGCACGGTGTGGCAAATGCGATCCTGCTTCCGACCGTAATGGAATACAATGCGCCAGCTACGGGTGAAAAATACCGTGATATCGCAAAAGCAATGGGTGTGGAAGGCACCGAGAAGATGACACAGGAGGAGTACCGCCGCGCTGCTGTGGACGCAGTGAAAAAGCTTTCCGCCGACGTTGGAATTCCGCAGGATCTGAAAGCGATCGTAAAGGAAGAGGACGTGCTGTTCCTTTCCGAATCCGCTATGGCGGATGCATGCCGTCCCGGAAATCCGAAAGATCCTACCTTGGAAGATATTGTTGCACTTTACCGTTCCTTAATGTGATCTGAAATCGAAGAAAAAAGCATCGGAAGTTGCCTTTTGGCAACTCCCGATGCTTTTTTGCAGGGGGCGGCGGAGCGATTAAACGGATTCTTCTCGGATCAATGCCCCGAGCGCACGCAATTTTTCCACAAAATTCACATAGCCGCGTTTGATGTATTGAACCCCTCGGATCTCGGTGATCCCGTCGGCTGCCAATCCGGCAATGACCAATGCCGCACCTGCGCGGAGGTCCATTGCATCCACGGGGGCGCCCATCAGCTTTTGATTGCCGACAAAGGTTGCGGTACGGTTATCCAAAATCGCGGTGGCTCCCATTTTTCGAAGTTCTTCCACATAGCGAAAACGGTTTTCCCAAATTCCTTCCTGAATGCAACTGATCCCGTCCGATAAACAAAGTAAGGGGGCAAATTGAGGATGCATATCGGTCGGAAACCCGGGATACGGCTGCGTTTTGATATTGATATTCCGAAGACCGCCGGTCGCTTTTACAAGGATCGATTCATCATATTCTTCAATGGTGACTCCCATTTCGGAAAGTTTTGCACTGACGCTTTCCACATGCTTCGGAATGACGGATCCGACCAGCACTTCGCCGCCGGTTGCGGCAGCCGCCACCATGAAAGTTCCCGCTTCGATCATATCCGGGATGATCGTATAGGTACATCCGTGCAATTTTTCCACACCGCGGACTTTTACGGTAGAGGTGCCGGCTCCGGTAATATTGGCACCGCAGGAATTTAAAAAATTGGCAAGATCGACAATGTGCGGTTCCCGTGCGGCATTGTCGATTACAGTCACTCCGGGGGTCAGCGTTGCCGCCAAAAGAAGATTCACGGTGGCTCCGACCGAAACGACATCAAAATAGACCGAGTGTCCGTTAAGACCGTTCGGCGCGTCCAAATGGATCAATCCGTTTCCATTGGTCACCGTGGCGCCGAGCGCTTCAAACCCTTTCATATGTTGATCCAGCGGGCGGTTTCCGAAGTCGCATCCACCGGGCCAACCGACGGTTGCCTTGTGGAACCGTCCCAACTCTGCACCCAATAGGTAGGTGGAACCGCGCATACGTTTGACCAATTCATAGGGGGCGGTTCCTTGCTTCAATGCCGCAGTTTGGATCCGAACGGACACGGGAGAAAGTCGCTCCACGGACGCTCCCATTTCTTTTAAGATCTGAAGAGAATCTTCAATATCGCTTACTTCCGGAATATTTTCCAAAACGCATTCTTCTTGTACCAAAACCGAGGCGAACAGGATCGGAAGGGCTGCGTTTTTCATTCCGCTGACCGAGACCTTTCCGTGTAAGGGAACGCCTCCCTGAATGACAATTTTTTGTGGCATATGCTTGTAGGGGATGTTTCCCCGCTCCTTTTGACAGTTTCTTGATGTTACTATCAGTATATCATATTTTTTCGAAAAAGGAAAGTCCCATTTTCCTTTTTTCGGCGCATTTTATCCTGATTTTGCTCGAAGAAAAAAACGGGACTTCTGTTTTTCAGTTTATGAGGT
>CAYPIV010000202.1:0-2059 GCA_964410895.1 uncultured Ruminococcus sp.
TGACCGCACGTTTCGAAAGTTGGCACGACGGTTCGGTGCCGAATATACCGTCAGCGAAATGGTATCCGCCAAAGCCCTTTACTACGAACAAAAAAGCAAAAAGAAAGAAACCGAAAGCAGCAAAACAGCACAACTTGCGGCAGTCTTGCGGGAAGAGCTTCCCATGGCAGTACAACTTTTCGGATCGGAACCCGACAGCATGGCGGAAGCCGCCATGCTGTTGGAAAGCGGGAATTATCGGAGTGCCTGCGGCGAAGTACCGCCATGTGCCATCGACATTAACATGGGGTGCCCCATGGCAAAGATCGTCGGAAGCGGAGAAGGGAGTGCGCTGATGAAGGATCCGATCCTTGCCTCGCGGATCGTACAAGCGGTCGTAAAAGCAGTAAAACTTCCCGTTACGGTAAAGATCCGCTCCGGTTGGGATCAAAACAGCGTCAATGCCCCGGAGCTTGCCAAACGCTTGGAAGATGCCGGTGCCGCTATGATCTGCGTACACGGAAGGACAAAACAGCAAATGTATGCTCCCGGCGTGGATCTTTCCGTCATTCGGCGCGTAAAAGAAGCGGTAAGCATTCCGGTCGTCGGAAACGGAGATCTGTTTACCGCGGCAGATGCTATACGCATGAAAGAGGCGACCGGTTGCGACGGGCTTATGATTGCAAGAGGCGCACAAGGGAATCCTTGGATCTTTCGGGAAATCCGTTCCTGTTTGGAGGGAATGCCGTATACACCTCCGTCACCGCAGGAACGCTTGGCGCTTGCCATGGAACACGTTGAAGAGATCGTTGCACGAAAAGGCGAACGGATCGGGATTCCGGAATCCAGAAAGCACATGGCATGGTATCTTCACGACATGCGCGGCGCTGCCGCGGCAAGAAACCGCGTGATGTCCGCCGATACGCTTGCCGAAATTCAGATGATCTTTGCGGAGCTAATCCGCGAACAAGCTCGGTTACAAACAGACTAAACCGCACGTTCAAAAGGTACCCGAAAGCGATATTTTTTCAATCTCTCGGTTCGGTTGGGACAAGATCCTCATAGCATGATTTTTAAGGTTTCTTTTCCTTTGAAACGACTGTTCGGTATCTTTTTTGCGGTTGCCATAGGGGATATTTTTTTGATACTTTTCCCAGTTTCATCACGTTCTTCATAAAAATGACCTTTGCGGAGGCAATTCCGCAAAGGTCATTTTTCTTGATGTACATTTCACCAACCGAAAAGGAAGTCGCAAAACCGTTCTCGTTCACGTTGGAACCGTCACAGTCCTTGCCTCACCCCAAACAGTGGTTCCGTCCGTCAGGGTTATAAACGCCCGGACGGAAATTGTTACACCGGATGGTACTCCCGTAATAATGAAAGCGGCAATGTATTCGGAACCGCTGTCATTGGAAATATCCCGTGCGGTTCTGACGGTTTCATCTACCAGCACAGAGGTATAAACCGTGGTGGTAGAAATGGTTGCCGCTTGTTTTGAGGAAGTCAATTCAATGGAAAAACCGACTTCCCGATATCGCAAAGAATCCACCGTTGTCAAAAGGCGCAGATCCCCTTTGGCATTGACGTTGATCGCCACGGTCAACAAATCCCGATAAATCGCTTCTTCCATTGCACTTTGAATATAAGGTGTAATGATATCATAGCCTTGGGACGTCGGATGCAACCAATCCGGCAAATACCGCGTGCTTGTCGACTGCAACCGCAAATTCAATTCCGCATTTCCGTAAAGATCGATGTACGTGATGCCGTAGGTTGCACAAAGCTGTTTGGCAACCGAAAAGTACGCACTCATATCCTGTGCCGAACCTGTTGTACAGCCATCCAGCCGATAGTTCGCAATATAAAACAGCTTTGCCTGTTTCCAATTGTTTCGAACAGAGGAAAACAACTGTTGCAGTCCGCCTGCAAAAGTAGTCACATCCATAAGCTCCGATTCCGAGCTTGCAATACTGCCGATTGCAATTTGATTGCGCGCATCGTTCACACCGCCGCCCATTACGATCAAATCGTAATCATATTCCGAATAGGCAGTATATTGATCATAGATCCATCCCTTGCC
>CAYPIV010000203.1:0-2009 GCA_964410895.1 uncultured Ruminococcus sp.
AATGTTCAGAATTATTATTCCATTTTGAAAAATGCGTTGTTGATGCATAAGGGGGTCAAGAGCCGCCTGAGTTGGAATTACGAAGCATTTAATAAAGGAAGAATGCATCTTGCAAAGATGAATGCAAAAACCAAAACATTGTATCTCTACTTGGCTTTGGATCCGGAAGAATTGAAGGATACGAAGTACGGTATCGTTGACGTTTCTTCGAAAAAGAAATATGCATCGGTGCCTGTTTTGATGAAGATCAAGGGAGATCGCAAGTTTAAGTATGCATTGGAATTGATCCAAAAACTTTGCGAAGAACAGTTGGAACTTCCTCGCTTGGATGTTCCCGAAGTGGATTATCGGGTAGACTACCAAACCACGGAAGAGTTAGTGGAATCCGGCTATGTCAGAAAATTGGTTGCGGGCGTTTCTTTATTGGAAGAGACGCCGGCGGACGTTGCCGAACCCGCTGAGGAAACGGTTCTTTCCGATGAAGGCTCGGTCGCGGCTTCCGCAACCGAGGAGATCACCGCAGATGACGGTGAAAATACCGAGGCATAATTTCGGTTCAAGAACGGTTTTAACGGCAAAGGGATCCGTTTCCCTTTGCCGTTTTTTCATACAAAAGCGAGCTTGGCTCGGCAAAAAAAGAGCAAAGATTGGAAAGGTGCGAACGGAGTTGGATCTAACGAAAACGGTCGATAGTTTTCCAACGGGTTTCAAAAAACGATCCGATCGATCCTCCGTTTTCGCTTGTTTCGTGACATGATCGGAAAGGACCGCAAAGCAGGAGCCCGACCGATTTTTCGATCGGCAGGAGCCGCCGGTATGCCGAAGCGGTGCATCCAAAGGAACGGCGCCGATCGGGAAGGACTTTCGAAAACATTTTTTCGAAAGCTATTTACAAAATCGGCAGAATTGTGTATAATAATTAGCAGATACCTTGTAAGGAGACGCCGAGAATGAAAAAGTTTTCTGTTCAAAACATGTTGGCACATGCAAAGGACTCTCAAACTCGTGCCGCAACGGCTTTGGTTTCCGCAGTGCGGGAAGTCAAAGAGACGGTGCAAACCGTGCGGGAACGTGATCCTGCGGCGCGAAGTACCGCCGAGATTTTGTTCTTGTATTCCGGTGTCCATGCGATCATGGCACATCGAATTGCCCACTGCCTTTACCGTAAAGAGCATTATTTTTCGGCACGTGCGGTCAGCCAGCTGGCGCGTCATTACACGGGAATCGAGATCCATCCCGCTGCAACCATCGGCAAACATTTTTTTATCGATCACGGCGCGGGTGTTGTGATCGGTGAAACTGCGGAGATCGGTGATAACTGTACCGTGTATCAGGGAGTTACTTTGGGCGGTACCGGGAAAGAAGTCGGAAAGCGCCATCCCACGTTGGGAGACAATGTGATGGTAGGTGCTGGTGCAAAAGTATTAGGACCGGTCACGATCGGTTCGAATTCGAAGATCGCCGCCAATGCGGTCGTATTACATGCGGTTCCGGATCATTCGACCGCGGTCGGTATTCCCGCAAGAGTGGTTCGGCGTGACGGTGTGCGGGTCAGAAATGATCTGGACCAAGTGCACATTCCGGACCCGATCGCGTTGGAATTGCGCCGCATGCAGGAAGAGATCGAGCAAATGAAGCGGCTTCTTTGGGAATACGGTCCGAACGGCTCCGAAAAGTCGGAGGTATCATCGGCACCGATACTTTCACCATCGGATGCGGAATGCTCGCATAATACTTCGGATGTGCAAATCAAAACAACAGGACCAAAGGAAGGATGACCAAAGAAATGACGGATCAAAACCGAGGCAGATTTATTGTTTTTGAAGGAATCGACGGTGCCGGAAAGACGACACAAATCGATCTTCTGGAAGCCTATTTAAAGCAACAGGGGCGGACTGTTTACCGCACGGCAGAGCCAACGGAATCGGTGACCGGAGGACTTTTGCGCGACGCACTTTCCGGGGTCAGCAAACGAACGGCGGGGGAAATGGCTGCCATGTTTGTTTTAG
>CAYPIV010000204.1:0-2008 GCA_964410895.1 uncultured Ruminococcus sp.
TCAAAACTTCGTTCGGATGTAATCTGGGATTGGAACTGCCGAGAGACCGAACTTTTAAATTGGTCATCGGTTCCAAAATTTCCGGTGAGATCAGGTCGATGCGGTCATCGATCTCGGCAAGCGTTTTCAAGGCATTGATCAACACGGCGGAAGTAGCCCCGAGGAGCCGTGAAGTCTTTCCGGTCACGATCTGCCCGTCCCAAAGTTCCAATGCCGCCGCGGGCTTTCCGCCGGTGGACTCCGCTTTTTGCAGGGCGGCTGTCACAACACTTCTGTATTCGGTATCGATCCCGGCGGTCTGCATGATCAGTTTCAGCTTTTCGGCATCTTTACCTTCTCCGCCGCTCTTGCGCATCTCGCAAATTGCCGTATAATACCGACGCACGATCTCCATTTTCGCCGCCGCGCAGACCGCCGCGTCGTCAATGATGCAGTTTCCCGCCATGTTAACACCCATATCCGTCGGTGACCGATACGGCGATGTCCCGCCGATGCGTTCCAGCATGGCGTTCAGCACCGGAAAGATCTCCACGTCACGATTATAGTTCACAGCCGTTTCTCCGTACGATTCCAAGTGATACGGATCGATCATATTGGTGTCGTTCAAGTCGACCGTAGCGGCTTCATAGGCAAGGTTGACCGGGTGTTTCAGGGGCAAATTCCAGATCGGAAAAGTTTCGAATTTAGCATATCCGGAGCGGATCCCCCGCTTGTGATCGTGATAGAGCTGACTGAGACAGGTCGCCATTTTTCCGCTGCCCGGACCGGGTGCGGTAATGATCACCAAAGAACGGGTCGTCTCGATATAGTCGTTTTTGCCGTAGCCGTCTTCGCTGACGATGCGATCGATATCCGAGGGGTAGCCGGCAATGGAATAATGACGGTACACGCAAACGCCGAGCGATTCCAAACGCTTTTGGAATTTGACTGCCGCAGGTTGGTCCTGCCACCGCGTCAGCACCACGCTTCCCACATACAGACCGAAACTGCGGAACGCATCGATCAACCGCAGCGTGTCCAGATCGTAGGTGATCCCCAAGTCGCCGCGCACTTTGTTTTTTTCAATGTCGTTTGCATTGATGGCGATCACGATCTCGGCTTGCTCCTTCAGTTGGATCAGCATACGGATCTTGCTGTCCGGAACGAACCCGGGAAGCACCCGTGCCGCGTGGTAATCGTCAAACAGCTTTCCGCCGAATTCCAAATACAGCTTTCCGCCGAATTGGTCAATGCGCTTGCGGATATGCTCCGATTGCATGGAAATATATTTTTCGTTATCAAACCCGATCTTATACATGGCACGATCCCCCTTTTTCCTCAAAAAATCATTTCAAACGCTTCAATCCGCGCGAACATCGTCAAATGAGATCCGATAGCGCCCGTCACCGTCGGAAAGCAATCGACAGGAATAAAAACTTTGCATTGCGCGAACCAAATACTCCGTGTCACGGCTGCCTGCCGTTTCGTAGGCGGAATGCATTGCCAACTGTGCCATTCCGATATCGACCGTCAACAGCGGGACCAGCGTATTGGAGATGCTTCCCAAAGTCGATCCGCCCGCCAAGTCACTTCGGTTGGCGTAGCATTGGATCGGCACGTCCGCATGCGCGCAGATCTGTTCAAACAGGGCCGCAGACATTCCCTCGGTCGTATACTTTTGCGCGGCATTGTATTTGATCACCACGCCGCCGTTCAACTTCGGCGCATTTTGCGCGTCACTCAGTTCCGGATGATTCGGGTGCTTTGCATGTCCGTTATCTGCCGATACCATCATGGAATGCGCCAACATGCACCGCTTATCTGTTCCCAATGCCTCGCAGATTCGATCCAACGTATCCGACAAAAATACGGAACCGGCACCTTGTTTGGTCGCACTTCCCGTCTCCTCATTGTCCGCCGCATAATAAACGGGAACGGCACGCTCCGGAACCACGTTGCAAAATCCGCGCAAGGTCCCGTAAGCGCACATCAAATTGTCGATCCGCGGAGAAGAAAAGAATTCGCCGTT
>CAYPIV010000205.1:0-1996 GCA_964410895.1 uncultured Ruminococcus sp.
TGCCGATCAGTTGCTCGGGGGTATAGTCATTTTTGATCGAGGACATGATCACGCGCTCTCCCAATCCGTCAAAAAGCGTCAGCTTCAGGCAGGAATGCGATTTTCGAACGGTTTCGGCTTTCAGGATCTTGCATACGCGCAGATCCAATTTTTGAAAATCTTCCATGCCGATCTCTTCTTTGACGGGTTCCACGGGATCTGCTTCCTTGACGGGTTCCGCAACCGTTTCCTGCGTTTCTTCGGGTTCGGGAGCTTCCGCCGCAAGTTCCGCATCGGTTTGCGGATACGAAAAATCCAATAATCCGACATACTTTTCGGATTCGATGGCATACAAGAACAAATACAGACGAGGTCCCTTTTCTTTGTCGATCAACAGGCGGTAAACCGTTTTAAAAAAAGCACCCTGCACATTTTTCAGTTCTTTTTCGGGAAGTTCCGTTCCGAACACCGCTTTCGGAATGGCATAAAGCTCGGTATTCAATTCATCCAGCGAATATCCTCCCTTGGCAATGAAATCATGCAAAAGGGTCAATTCCCGCTTTTCCTGTTCGTTTAAGGTGTTGTATACTTCCCAATTGCGTGTGGTACGCAGGCGGTTGACTTGCTCGGGTGCGCATTGCTCAAGCCAGAATTTGGCACGGTCCAATCGGTCGGCAAACTGATCCGCGCGGTAGGGCGTGCCGATCTTTTCGAAAACCGTTTCCAGCATCGGAATGTTGAAGTTTACAATGGAACCGAGCTGTACCAACAGGGACATTGGAACCGTTTCCACCTCTCTGCCGGCAATTTTGCAGTTATACAGGATATCCTGTACGGCATCGGTCGCTTTTCCCGCACGGCAATCGTTCAACATTTTGTCAAATTCAAAATACTGACGCAAAATGCCGTCGTCAAAGCAAAAATCAAACGCTTTGGTCGGATCGGTTTTGGAGTATAGCCAAAGGATCACTTCGGGCTGATACAGTTTTAACAAGGTCTCCGGCGTCAAATTCAGACCGGAAGAGGAGGACATTTTACCGGTCATTCCCTTAATGCCGATGAATTCGTAGCCTTGGTAGATCGGCGCTTCGTAGCCGAAGATCTCTTTGGCTATCTTTTTGGAGTTGTTGTAAGAACCCGTCGGTGCGGAGTGATCCTTGCCGCCCGGTTCGAAATCCACACCTTCATGTCTCCAACGCATTGCCCAATCCACTTTCCAACCGAGTTTGCAGTTGTGATCTTCCAAAAAGCGAAAATGACCGGTGTGACCGCAACGGCAGGTATAGTCTGCTTCCGTGTTGTCCTCACTGAAAGCGGTAATGGTTGTAAAATCGGTGTGGCAGGCAGGGCAAAAGATCGTTACCGGAGAGTACGCTGCCTTTTCCGCATCGTGCTCCAACATCCGTTCCGCGTCGCTTTTGGAGGGGTCCTTGGTCTTAAAGGAATCTAAAATTTCAAAAATCTCCCCACGCTTGCGAATGGATTCCAAGATGGCATCCGTATATGCGCCGGAGCGATAGAGCTGTGCTTGGTACCGACAGTCCAACTCGATCCCGAAAGGAGCGATTCCGTGCAAAAATTCTTCTTCAAAATGTTGTGCGTAGTTTTCGTGACATCCCCAAGGATCCGGAATATCCACATAGGGACATCCGATATATTTGTCGTAGGCATTTCCAACCACTGCTTGCACATTGGCGGGAATTTTGCGGCAACGGTCATATTCGTCCCAAGAGATCAAAAGTTTGGCTTTTTTTCCTTTTTTTTGGAGCGCGCGTACAACAAAAAGCGGAGTTGCCACATCACGGAAGTTTCCGATATGGATGGATCCGGAGGGACTGACCCCCGCGGCGCAAATATATTCCTCTTTGTTCGGATTTCGCTCGATGATCCGTTGCGCAATTTCATCTGACCAATGCATAATGCTGTTACCTCTCTTATCTTGTGCCTTTTTTATCTATTTTATCATATCATATTTTTGAAATCTTGTCAATATCTGCGCTTGAGAATTTTCCGGATC
>CAYPIV010000206.1:0-1986 GCA_964410895.1 uncultured Ruminococcus sp.
TCAAGGTTTCGGGACCGCAAAAAGAAGTTCTTTCCATGTTGCAGGGAATGCAGGGCATTTCGTATGCGGAGGTCCTTGCGGAGCGGGACGCGGATTCCTACACGTATTTGATCGAAAGCGAAAACGGCGTGGATATTCGCAAAAAACTGTTTTATCAGTTGGCAGAGCGCAATTGGCCTTTGCTCGGCATGGAAGCACTGGGAATGAAATTGGAAGATATCTTCATTTCCGTTGTGGATCAATCCGAAGAATCGAAGATCGGTCGGACGGTTCCCGCACGGGGAGCGCGCCGTATGCGAAACAGAGACAGAAATTCCATTGAACGTGAAGTCGGCGCAAGTTTATATGCGGACGCGGAGAAAAAACGTGCCGAGTCGGCAAAAGATTGCACAACTTCGGACGAAGAAGATACTTGACCGCAATCCACACTCCCCTCCGATCGCCTATGAAAGACATGACGGACGGACGTTGCGCTTTACTACTTTGAAATAGAAAGGATTTCGATTATGTTTGCCATCTATAAAAAAGAGATGCGTTCCTATTTTATCAATCCGATCGGGTATGTGTATCTCGGCATTTTTTTGGTGTTTTCGGCATTGCTTTGTTGCTATACGACCGTAGTTGCGGGAAGTTACGATACGTCGTCGTATTTTTTGTATCTCGTGGTAACTTTTATTGTACTGATCCCGCTTTTAACCATGCGGTTATTTGCCGAGGAACGGAAATTACGTACCGAGCAGTTGCTGTTGACGGCACCCGTGACCATTACGGGAATGGTGCTCGGCAAATATTTTGCTGCGCTGACCGTGTTCGTTTCCGGCGTTTTGCTGTCTTGCATCAATTTTGTACCGCTTTATGTCATTGCGGCTCGTGAGCTGGCGGGCGATGCCAATTCCGCCGTAATGCACATCGGACCGGTTACGGGACAGATCGTCGGAAGCGTTATTGCGCTGATCCTGTTGGGGGCGGCTTTGATCGCAGTCGGAACGTTGATCTCCGCACTTTGCGAAAACCAACTTTCCGCCGCGGTGATCTCGGTTGCCGTGATTGCAGGAATGATCCTTTTGAATTTGTTAAATCTGTTGACGGACAGCAACGGTCAACCGCTGATCGGCGTATATGCCGTTCGCGCCGTGATCGATTGGGTCTCAGTGGTCAGCCGATATCTTGTGTTCAGCAACGGGATCTTTGATTATTCCGCACTTCTGTATTACGCGTCCTTAACGTTCGTATTTTTGTTTTTAACGGTTCGCGTGTACGAAAAGCGCCGTTGGGGCTGATGGGTACGGAGGATCGATATGAAACAGTTCTTTACAAGGACGCGGCGGGGACGTTACGCGCGTTTGGCCGTGCTCTTGACCGTATTGGTCGTTGTCGTTACGGTTTTGGCAAATGCGGTATTTTCCACTCTTGCCGACCGATATGTATGGTACACGCAAATGGAACAATGGGGAGAATATCGGATTTCCGATGCTTGTTTTACCGTATTGGATGGGGCGATCCGCTCACATGAGGGGGAGACGATCGATTTAATCTTTTGCGATACGGAAGAAAATATCGAGGCGGACAGCATGCTCGCTTATTTGTATTCCACCGCTACCGCGTTGCAAAGTCGTTATTCCGACTGTATTCGAATTCATTGTTACGATATCATTCTCAATCCCACTACCGTGCGCAATTTTTCCGTCGGTACCAATCCGATCACCGGAGAAGAGATGGAATATGACCTTGCCGAAACCAGCGTGGTCGTTTCTTGCGGAAGCTATTACCGCGTCTATTCGTTGACGGAATTTTTCTCGTACAAGGGAAATGATACTTCCACGGTTTGGGCATATAACGGCGAACGGAAACTTGTATCCGCCGTTTTGCGTGCATTGCATCCGGAGCAGACCATGGTTTGCATGACCGAAAATCACGGAGAGGTGTACTATGATTATGAATTGTTGGAGTTGTTGGATGATGCCGGATACACGATCTCGTATTTGG
>CAYPIV010000207.1:0-1985 GCA_964410895.1 uncultured Ruminococcus sp.
CACCGCCGTAAATGGATTTCCAACGCGTATTCCATGCGGCGGAACCGCCCCAAGCAGTCGCCATATCCGGAGTTCCGGTTTGCGCTCGTTTCATGGCGTTGTAATATATGGAAAACAGTCCGTCCCCGGAGGCACCGTAGTTAAAATAATTGTAAAGGCGGTTAAAGGAACGAAGTTCCGCGGCACTGTACCCGCCTGAGGGAGCCAAGACACTGCTTCCGGAAGAGGAAAGTTGTGTTTTTTTCGTGTAGTAATCCGCCAATAAAGATCCGCAGTTTCCAGAGATGATTGGAGAAGTTCCGGCAACGCCTTGTTCTTGCCGAACTTTGACCGCCAAATACAGTGGGTTGATCCCGAGCGTTTCTCCGAGCTTACAAAAATAGGTTTCGTAACTGTCTCCGTTTTCCAAATACGCATTTTCCATGAACGTATTTTTCAAAACAGCACGAACACTTTCACGGGAAGCGGTTGTGTTATCGGAAAGATCGAAAAACTGAAAAATATCGGTCTCGTTCAAAAAATTACGGGGATCCATAAAATATTCGACGGTTTCTGCGGAAGCCTGATAATAACCGGAATCGTACTGCTTGAAATTGAACGCATGTCGGTAAGCACGGTAGGCATTGTCGGACGAGATCAGATTGGTATCCGCTTCTTCGGTCTCTTTTCGGATCACATACTCCCATGTATAGGTCGGATCGGTTTCCGTGATCAAAAGCGGTTCGAATTCCCATGTGGGATGGAGCAAATGCAATTCCGTCAAACGCACTGCATAATCGTCCGGGAATCCTTTTTCCAATAACTCCCGATAATACTCCCGTGCGTCTCCCGAAAAATAACGCTCGCTGCCATCGGCATAAAAAACGGAACTTGCTGCCAAAATGCCGATGAACACCACGGAAAGCGCACCGCAAACAAGTGCCTTTAGGATATGTTTGAGTCGATTGTTCGGAAGATACGTATTATAATCAGTCACAGGTCCCCTCCTTTGACAGCATAGCGCGATTTTGACGGAAAATTTCAAATCCCAGCACCGTTGCGGCGGATGTGGCGGACAGGGAACCGGGAAAGTCCCTTCCGTAGTCGATCCGAACGATCTTATCTGCTTGATCGAGCAAGGCGCGGGAGATCCCCCGTTTTTCCCCTCCCACGATCAAGAGTACGGGAAGCGGAAAGCGCTCCTCAAATACGGAGACCGAATTTCGAATTCCCGCACAGAGGACCGTATAGCCCCGCTGATGAAACAGAGATACGCAATCTTCTGCGGTGGGGGCGAGGAACATCGGCAACAGCTCGGATGCCCCTGCGGAGGCACGTGCAACCGTTCCTGCCGCTTGCATCCAATTGCGCGGCGGAAGAAGAACGCCATGGACACCGGCAGCATACAGGGAACGCAGTGCGTACCCGAAATTGTACGGATCCTCGATTCCTTCCAAATAAACGTAAAAACCGTTCGGAAGAATGTCATTTGTTGTGATGGGTTGGATCGTGCGCGGAGAACAAAATGCCAAAAAACCGCCGTGGGTGTTTCCGACGGCAAATTCTCGGATCTGCTCCTCGGAAACAAAGGTCACGGAAAACCCGAGTTCCTTTGCTTTTGCGGTCAAAAATCCGATCTGAGCCGCCTTGCTCTTTTTTTTGGAAACATCGATCCAAACGCTTTGAACGGTTCGGTCATTGTATTTCTCGGAACTGTTGAGCAGTGCGGATATGGAAGTCATGCCTTCCAATACGTCGGAAAATACGATCTTATCTTCTTCTTTTTTCATCATGATTTTTTACCGTTCCATTCTAAAACCGCTTCTTCGGCACATATAGTAAGATAACAGCGCGATTCCGTGCGAGAAGGAGTGTTTTTCATATGATGGCAGATATGAGCGGACGCGAAAGATGCGTCCTGTTGGGAGAATATCTTTTAGAACATCAATCCACCGTAAGATTTGCGGCAAAAGCATTCGGCATCAGCAAAAGCACCGTACATAAAG
>CAYPIV010000208.1:0-1972 GCA_964410895.1 uncultured Ruminococcus sp.
GTTGGAGCTGAACCGTCAGCGTACGAACATTGAGTTGATCGCGTCCGAAAATATCGTTTCCAAGGCTGTTTTGCTGGCAGCAGGAACCGTTTTGACCAATAAATATGCCGAAGGATTCCCCGGAAAGCGCTATTACGGCGGCTGCCAATATGTGGACATTGTGGAAGATCTTGCAAGGGAGCGTGCAAAGAAGCTGTTCGGTGCAGAGCACGCAAACGTGCAGCCGCATTGCGGTGCTTCCGCAAATCTGGCGGTCTTTTTTGCATTGTTAAATCCCGGAGATACCGTTATGGGCTTGAATTTGGCACATGGAGGTCACCTTTCGCACGGTTCTCCGGTCAATATCTCCGGAAAATATTTCCACGTGGTTCCGTACAGCGTTTCCGATGATACGGAGATGCTGGATTATGAGGAGATGCGGCGCATTGCGTTGGAATGCAAACCGAAACTGATCGTTGCGGGAGCCAGCGCATATTCCCGTACGATCGACTTTGCGAAGATCCGTGAAATTGCGGACGAAGTAGGCGCCTACTATATGGTAGATATGGCACACATCGCAGGTCTGGTTGCGGCGGGGGTACACCCGAGTCCGGTCCCGTATGCGGATGTTGTTACCACAACGACCCATAAAACGCTTCGAGGTCCGCGCGGCGGAATGATCTTGTGCCGTGAGCAGTTTGCAAAACAGATCGATAAGGCAGTTTTTCCCGGGACGCAGGGGGGACCGTTGATGCATATCATTGCCGCTAAGGCGGTGGCACTCGGCGAGGCAATGACCGAAGAGTTTCGGCAGTATCAAGTGCAAGTGGTACGCAATGCCAAGGCACTTTGCAATGCTTTTAAACGGGAAGGATTTCGGATCGTTTCCGGTGATACCGACAATCACTTGATGCTTTTGGACCTTCGGGAGTTCGGAATTACGGGAAAAGAATTGGAGCAGCGGTTGGATCAAGTGCATATCACCGTAAATAAAAATGCGATCCCGAATGATCCGCAAACTCCGTTCGTAACCAGCGGGATCCGCGTCGGTACTCCCGCGGTGACGACGCGTGGATTCCGCGAAGCGGAGATGGAATCGATCGCGTCTTGGATCAAGACCGTTGCCGTGGATTTCGAAAACAAACGCGGGCAAGTGGATGAAGAGGTGCGGGCATTGTGCGCTCGGTATCCTCTCTACGAATGAGGTAAGGGAGAAGAACATGAGAGTATTGGTTGTCGGCGGCGGCGGTCGTGAACATGCCATCATCAAAAAGCTGAAACAGAATCAAAAAATTACGGAACTGTATGCGCTTCCCGGAAACGGTGGGATCGCAGAGGATGCCGTTTGCGTACCGATCGGTGCCAAAGACATTCCCGCCATTGTTTCCTTTGCACGGGAAAAGCAGATCGATTTTGCCGTGATCGCACCGGATGATCCGCTGGTCTTGGGAGCTGTGGATGCGTTGCGGGAAGCGGGGATCCCGAGTTTCGGTCCGTGTGCCGATGCGGCGATCATTGAGGGGAGCAAAGTCTTTTCCAAAAATTTAATGAAAAAATACGGAATTCCGACGGCGAAATACGAAGTATTTACCGATCCCGATGCGGCATTGACTTATTTGGAATCCGCACCGCTTCCGACCGTGATCAAAGCGGACGGATTGGCGCTCGGAAAAGGAGTCATCATTGCGAATACCAAGCAAGAGGCACAATCCGCCGTGCGTTCCATCATGCAGGAAAAACAATTCGGCGAAAGCGGAAGCAAGATTGTTATCGAAGAATTTTTAACAGGTCCCGAGGTGTCCGTTTTGGCATTTACCGACGGCAAGGTCATTCGTCCCATGGTATCTTCCATGGACCACAAGCGAGCATTGGACGGAGATCGCGGTTTCAATACGGGAGGCATGGGAACGGTTGCTCCCAACCCGTACTACACCGACGCGATCGCGGAGGAATGCATGCAAACGATCTTTTTGCCGACCGTTCGGGCAATGAA
>CAYPIV010000209.1:0-1958 GCA_964410895.1 uncultured Ruminococcus sp.
TATACCATATGGGCAGGTGTCCGTCAATACGACAGCTCTTTTTGTCTACAGTCTGCCTGTTGCGAATGATTCGCAACAGGCTTTTTCCATTCCACCACGTGAAAGGAGTGTTATGCATTTGTTTGCTTCAAAAAGTCGGAAAGCAGGGCATCCTGCAACGATTGTACCGTAGTTCCGTCCTTCCCGCCGACCGAAAGCCGATCCAACTGCGTTACCCGCAAGCAAAGAGCGGATGCCGAAGTGATCAGGATCTCGTCTGCATTTTTCAATTCGTCTAATGTGTAGGGACGCTCTTCCACGGCGATCCCTTGGATCCTGCATTGTGCCAAAAGATGCGCACGTCCCGTTCCCGCCAAGATCCATTCATCGGCGGGATGTGTGATCAAAACTCGGTTTTTCAGAATGGAAAGATTGGAGTGCGCACACTCGGTCACGATCCCATCCCGATGAAAAATACACTCATCCGCCCCCGCTTCAGTTGCAGCTTGGGTTGCCAATATATTCGGGATCAAATTCAAGGTTTTAATATTGCAGAACCGAAAGCGTTTATCCTCCATGGTAATGCATCGCTGTTCTTGGTAGGTATCACGGATCTCGGCAGGTTTCAGCATGATCCAAAGATTGGATCTTTTCGCATTCGGAAATGCATGGGAGCGAAAATCGGTTCCGCGCGTCACCTGAAAATAGACCCAAAGGGAACCTTGATCCATTTTTCGAACCAGATCACACAGCAAGCGACAAAGCTCGTCTTTGGATACGGTCAGATCGATTTTTAACAGCTCTGCGCTCTGAAAAAAACGATCAACATGTTCTTCCAATGCGTAAATGCGGAAATTTCGGGAATAGGCAACATCGTAAACGCCGTCGCCGAAATAGCAGGCGCGATCCAGCATGGGAACGCGCATGTCCTCCAACTCCGCAACGGTACCGTTATAATAACCGAGGGTTTTCATTGGTCAAATCCTTTCCGTAAGTGATCCGTTCTCGGCTTGACAATTCCATCGGAAACGGATCATATTCTGTTTTGAAGTGGGAAACCGTTTGCCTGCACAACAAACGGCAGTCGAATTCGAGGAGCCGCAGGGATGTAAACTCCATACGGGCCGCGGCACAGAACGATCGAACGTTGAAACCGAGCAACCGATTCCAACCACCGAATCCGGGATCGATTCCGATCGCACGGTCAAAGCGGAAGTGGGGGTCACAGAATCGGAATCGGGATTGATAGCACATTCCGATGGGGCATGAGCGCTTTGATCGGAAAGCGAAACTTCCGAACGGACCGGGGTCAAATAGAATACCGCGCACAAAAAGTAACCGCTTCCTTTTGTTGCGGTTCCAGACGAATCGCTGTCCGTCACCCCGCGTATTACCAATATATGCGTGCCACTGTCCGAAAAATCCGTACGAATCGTAAAGTTTAAGGTTCCCGTATTCCCCGCGGGATTCCAAGTTCCGTTATCCAACCGATATTCCAATTTTTTGGATCCGCCGGAGTGTTCCACCGTACCGCTAAATTGCAACGAAGTTCCGAAAAGCGTCTGTACGGTTTGGTATACCGCCGCGGATGTTCCGGAAAGTTTCTGCGGGGAAGAGAGAGTCACATCGTAAGTATCTTTTCGGTCGGCAGGTAACAGGGAACTGCATTCACCGTTGGCGGGATCCCGACACGGTTTGGACGGCATATCACCGTAAACCGGAATTTGAAACGTACACGGCATATCCAAAGCGCCAACGGTGGCAAAAGCCGAATATAAAGTTCGCGCTTCCGACATTGCCGCCGTTACGTTTTGCATGTACTGCGCCCAAAAATTTCGATCTCCGGCACGGCTGTCCACGTTAAATTTTTGCAGATATACGGTTCCTTGAAAGCGATCGATATAATTGGTTTTCAATAAGTATGCACCGCCGTAAATGGATTTCCAACGCGTATTCCATGCGGCGGAACCGCCCCAAGC
>CAYPIV010000210.1:0-1957 GCA_964410895.1 uncultured Ruminococcus sp.
CTGCACAGCATGTATACGTTCCTTTCCGCAGTCGCCGCGCATACCGCGTTTTCGCCGTCCCTTGCAGACGGCGCTTATGTGCAAGCGGTGATGGATGCGGCTTACCGATCGGACCGCTTACACGGGGCGTCGGTATCGGTCTGAACGTCCTGTCGGATCCGTTTTCGAAACGAAAGGAGAAAGCACTCATGCAAATTATCGGATTGACCGGTCCGAGCGGTGCCGGAAAAGGAACTGTGGCAAACATATTTTCCGAATTCGGACTTCCCGTTTTGGATTCGGACAAGATTTATCACACATTACTGCTCCCACCCTCCCCGTGTTTGGATGCCATCGTAGCGCAATTCGGAAGCACCGTTTTGAATCGTGACGGAACGTTAAATCGCGCCGTTCTCGGAAATATCGTTTTTTCCGATCCCGTTGCCTTGCAAAAACTCAACGGTATTTCGCACCGTTTTGTCATGCAAACGATCCGACTTCGGCTGACGCAATTGGAACAACAAGGCACCCCCGCCGTGGTATTGGACGCTCCGCAATTATTTGAAGCCCATGCCGACACGCTCTGCACGACCGTGGTTTCCGTTTTGGCGGATCAGCCTTTGCGGATCCGACGCATTTTGAAACGGGACAACATTACGGAATCGCTTGCCAAAAAGCGGATCGCTTCTCAACACGATGATGCTTTTTTTCGAGCACATTCCGATTATGTCCTTGAGAATAACGGCGACACCTCCGACCTGATTCCCGCAGTCCGCAGTATTTTAACCGATTTGGAGGTACTTACCGATTCATGAAATGGAATGTTTACCGCTGTATTGCGTTGATCCTGCTGATCGCGCTTTCCGTCGGGTTCGGACTTGCCTATGACGGGATCGCCACTGCGATCGAACGAAAGCTCTACCCGCGGGAAACCGACGTCACGATTCTGATCGAGAGCAACGCCGCCCTTTACAGCATTCCCGAACCGGTCCTGTTCGCAACCGTCCGTACCCAAAGCCGATTTGTCAGCAATGCCGTTTCCGAGGACGGGCGGATCGGACTGATGCAACTATCCCCCGAGACCTTTTCTTTCATTTGTACCGAGTTGCTCGGAAAGCCGAATACGGAAAGCGGAATGCTCTATGATCCCGCCACCAATTTGGAAGCGGGATCCGCGTATCTCTCCTACCTTTACGACCGCTACGGCGTTTGGGAAACGGTCTATGCCGCCTACTGCATAGGGACCGATTCGGTAGACGCTTGGTTGGCGACCCCCGAACTTGTGACCGATCGCGGGACCCTTGTAAAGATTCCGGACCAGACCGCCGCAGCTTATGTCAAAAAAGTTCAACACGCGGAAGAACTCTACCAAACGCTTTACGATTTCACTTAACGATCAACATCGATTCCTCATTTTTAAGTTTCACATACCATTTTCATATTTCAAAGGAGAAACATCATGTCCGAAAACAGAGAACACTTACTTTACAAAAAGCAGACCGTTTTTGAGAAAGCCGGAAAAGAAGTTATCACGGCAGCATACGAATATGCCAAAGGCTATACCCGCTTTTTGGATGCCGCAAAGACCGAACGCGAAGCCGTAACGGAAGGCATCCGCATGGCAGAGGCGGCAGGCTACCGTCCGTACTGTTTCGGAGACGCTCTGAAGCCGGGCGACAAACGCTATTTCAATAACCGCGGAAAAAATCTTTTTCTGTTTCGCATCGGTACGGAACCGATCCATTGCGGGATCCGAATCACCGCCGCGCACATCGACTCTCCGAGATTGGACCTGAAACAAGTTCCTCTCTACGAAGAAGACGGTATGTGCTATTTGAAAACACATTACTACGGCGGTATTCGTAAGTATCAGTGGTTGGCAACTCCTTTGGCACTGCACGGCGTTGCGGTGAAACAGAGCGGAGAGGTCGTTCCGATCGTCATCGGAGAACAAGACACCGATCCCATCCTGTATATC
>CAYPIV010000211.1:0-1949 GCA_964410895.1 uncultured Ruminococcus sp.
CGCGGAAATCAAATTTTGTGTCAGCTTACCCGCATCGGCAGAAAGATCGGTTACCATCCGCGCAGAGTCGGACTCTCTGCCACCGTGGGGGATCCGCAATCGGCTGCGGATTGGCTGGCGGCGGGGACCGACCGAAGTACCGATGTCCCGCGTCCCGCGGCGGAGAAGCTGCACTGGCGGATCGGTATGGAACATTTCTATATTCAAAATGCAAAACGGGAGCAAGCCGTTGCGCCGGCAAAACAGACCGACGGACCGGCGCCGGCGTTTGCCTATGATGCCGGGTATTCCTACATGTATGATTGCGTGCATGATCGGAAATCTTTGGTGTTTTCCAATTCACGGGAAGAGACCGAGTATCTGTGTGCCACGTTCCGTCAAATCGCTCGTATGCGCAACGAGCCGGACTTGTTTTTGATCCATCACGGGAATCTTTCCGCATCTCTTCGAGAAGAAGCGGAAGAAAAGATGAAAGATGAGGAGCAAATGGCGGTGACTTGTGCAACCGTTACCATGGAGCTTGGGATCGACATCGGCAGATTGGAGCGCGTGTTGCAAAATCAGTCTCCCAATTCGGTCATGAGTTTTTTACAACGGCTCGGACGTTCCGGACGACGAGGACAGCCCCCCGAAATGATGATGGTTTTTCGCGAGGAAGATCCGCTTCCGAACACACCGCTCCCGCAATTGTTCCCGTGGGAATTGCTGAAAGCGATCGCGATCGTTCAGCTTTATGTGGAGGAACGTTTCATTGAACCTCCCAAAATTAAAAAATTGCCGTACAGCCTTTTGTTTCATCAAACTTTAAGTGTTTTGGCGGCATCCGGTGAATTAACGGTACGGGCATTGGCGGATCGTGTTTTGTCGCTTCCTCCGTTTTCCGAGGTCCCGAAAGAGGATTACAAAACGTTGCTCCTTTCCATGCTGAACCGCGGCTTTTTGGAGATGACGGAGGAAAAGACCGTATTGGTCGGACTGACTGGGGAGCGGCTTTTGAACAGTTTTCGCTTTTATGCGGTGTTTAAGGATTCCGAAGATTATACCGTGCGTTGCGGATCGGATGAGATCGGGACCGTAACCGCTCCGCCACCCGTTGGCGATCGATTTGCATTGGCGGGACGCGTTTGGGAAGTTGAGGAGTTGGATATTGCCAGAAAACTGATCTATGTAAAAGAAGTAGAGGGAAAAATGGAGATCTCTTGGCCCGGCGACAGCGGGGAAGTCCATACGCGTATTTTGGAAAGAATGCGGCAGGTCCTTGCCGAAGATACCGTGTATCCTTATCTCAAACCGAACGCGAGAGAACGATTGGAAGTTGCCCGCCGTTTGGCACGCAATACGGGGGTGCTGACGCACCCGTTCGTTCGGCTCGGCGGCAATTCTTTTTGCTTGTTCCCTTGGCTCGGTACGTGTGCTTTCCGTACGATCCGTAAGGCATTGCTCAAGGTATCTGGACCGTTTGATCTTACCGGATTGGAATATGAGGGGTGCTATTATATCACGTTCAAGATGATGCACGGCGATACACGGGATCTGATCCGTGCGCTGGCGGACGGGGTCCGTACGCATGCCGTATCGGAGGAGCATCTGATCGGACAGGGAGAGATCCCCGTATTCGAAAAATACGACGGTGAGATCCCACCGGAACTGTTGCGGCGTGCATATGCGGCGGATCGCCTGAATTTTGAAGAAGCGGTACAGCGTATTTCGGAATGGAATACCGAAAATACCGCGTTTGCGGCAGGCGGATCGGCTCTGTCGAAACCGCAAAATGCATAACCTATTGACTTTTTTCGATCTTGTGTTATAATTGCTGTAATGGTGAAAAATACGATTTGAGATTTCTCGGCAATTCAAAAAGCGATCTGCCGAAGAGAAGCAAAATGAAATGAGGTAAGTTACATGGCTTTCAAAAATCGAAAACGGAATTATCCTTTGTATGAGACAAC
>CAYPIV010000212.1:0-1947 GCA_964410895.1 uncultured Ruminococcus sp.
ACAGTACGTTTCCTTCATTGAATTTTGAAACCAGATCAAAATGACCGACAATATCGCAAGAAGTCCGTTGATGTACACCCGCAACCATTCGGTAATACTCCTTCGTGAAACGGTAAAAATCGTTTCCGAACGATTCTTTTACGGCTGCTCGAAGAGCCTCCCGCTCCAGATCCACCGGAATAAACACGCCGTCTTTCGGGATCATGTGAACAGATCCGATGACGTAATCCCAACCGAACGGCGAAGAAACGGAAAGAATATCCTGCTCGACTCCAAGCAAAATGCGGATCCGTTCCCCATACCGCTCACGCAAACGTATCACTTCCGCGCGGTACTGTTGTTCGCCTTCTTCCGACAGGGACCAATCGGCTCCGCAGGCAAGCTGAGAATGTTCGGAAAATCCGATGGTCTCCATACCGCCGGCAATGGCGGCAAAAACCATTTCTTCCGGAGAATCGTTTCCGTCTCCGAATGTTGTATGCGTGTGAAGATTGGATTTGGGAATGGCATCGTAATTCATTTTTTGAACGCCTCCTCGACCAAGTTGTGCGCATATGTGCAAAGTTCCTTCGGATCCATCTGCCGCACAGTCTCTTTCTCAATGACTGCGATCAACTCCAAGCGCACGGTCGTTGAACGAAACGGGAACCTTTTTTTGACCGAATCGGTGCCTCGGATCCCATACACGGCAATGGGCGCATCCGCCTGCTTTGCCAAAACGAAACCGCCCTCTTTAAATCGCAGCAGCTCGCCGCTGCGACTTCTGGTCCCCTCCGGATAGATCACCGCGTCCACACCGAGACGTTGCATCTCCTCCCCTGCAACCTGCAAGGCTTGTACCGCTTTGCGCGGGTTGGAACGGTCCACGGAAAGAAAACAGGCACCGCGAAGGTACCGTCCCGCCAACGGCAGTTCAAAAACTTCCTTCTTGGAAAGGAATACCGGTCTTCTCGTTTTCAGCAAAGCCAACACCGCCATCGGATCAAAATTGGACAAATGGTTGCAAACGATCACACACGGCTCTTGCGGCAACGGCTCCTTTTGATTCAGGCAAAGCCGCACCCGCGCTACGGAGCAAAACCACTCCGCCGTCAAACGGATCAATGCCGTACAGATCGGAATCGGCTGTTCCGCTTGTTTTTTCGACGGCAAAAAACACCAGACAACAATGATCAGCAACCAATACAAAAGTGCCGCCGCCGCATATCCGCCGAGGGCGATCGGCAGGATCAGCCACGGAGAAAGAGACGGAACCAGCAGGTACAGCAACAGATCCGCTACCAATGACACGGTAATGAAAACAAGATGAAGCGTTTGAAACAGCCCCTTTCGGTAAATTCTGCGTTTATTTTACCATACACTTTTTCAAAAGTCAAGATTCGGAAAGGCGAAAATGAAAGTTTCATCATCGGCAAATTCCGACAAGACTCACCTCGGCGCGCAAGGCCGTTTGCAAGCGTCTCCCACTTTTGACATGCGAGGAATCGCCGAAAAAGGCACAGCGTGAAACACTGTGCAAAAAAAGGCGAATGATTTCCGTTTTTTTCGCCGATACTTGATTTTTCGAGAAAGAATGCTACAATAAACAGTGAGAATGCCGCACAAATCGAAAAAAGGCACTTTTCGCCAACGGACCGTTGGTAAGACCGCAACCGTTTTTCGAAAACGGCGTTGCCAAAAACGAAAAAGGAAAGATCACGATCAATGAATTTTGAAAATCCCCCCATCTCCGTACTTGCGGAAAAACAGCTTTTTATTTTTGATATGGATGGCACGATCTACTTGGGAAAGCGGGTATTTCCGTTTGCCGTGAGATTGATCCGGCATTTGCGGGAAAACGGCAAAAAGGTCCTTTTTTTTACCAATAACCCAACGCATACCGATCGATTTTATGCCGAAAAATTGACCAAACTCGGATTTGACGCCACTCCCGATGAGATCATGACC
>CAYPIV010000213.1:0-1930 GCA_964410895.1 uncultured Ruminococcus sp.
CCGTTTAAAACCGCAACGCAATATTCGAATCCTTTTGCCCGAATGAGGGATTCGATATTGGCTTCTTTTTGGATCTCATCTGCGATCGCGGAAATATCCGCTAAGGCTTCGTTCCGCAGGGCTTCGTCGGCATCCACGTTGTCAACGACCGCTTGCAGTACTTCCAAAGCTTCGTCGCGTGCTTTTTGACGGTTGATTTGGGTCGCGGAAAAGTAGGTGTTTGCAGCGGTACCGTCATCGTTGCTTCCGGTACTTGCGGTATTGTCGGGATTTCCGGACAGATTTCCGCTCGGTTGATCGTATCCGTTGTAACCGTCTTGATCGGAATTGGAAAAGAGTGCCCAATTCAAAAGCACCGCGGCACCGATCAGCAATACCGAGCACGCAATGATCAGATTGCGTTTCCCGATCTTGGAAAGAACGGTTTGCAGTTTGTTTTGCTTCGGAATCTCACAAAGGGCAGTGGTTTGTTGGTTCATAAGTAGATCCTCCTTGTGTTTTTCTTGTTACACTGTATGAATGGCAGGTTTGGAATATGCGAAGATTTTTAATTTGCCGACGTGACATAAATGCGATTGCTGGAAACGTGGAATGCGGCGCTGATCAGATTGATCAGTTCCCGTTGAGCGGAGATCTCTTCGGCGCCGTGACAAACGATCCCGATGCCGGCAATGTTTGGTGCATGGTGAGAAAGAAGGAGCGCTTGCGCGGAAGAACCGTTCCCGAGAATGACGTAACTTTCGTTTCCGTCCTTGTATTCCGTGGCATACTCGGCTTGAAAACCGTCTTCCAAGGTGACGATCGCGGTCACATCGGTGATCCCATCAACGGATCGGCACAGCGTTTTCACACGCTCTTCCAAATAGGCTTGGTACTGCAACAGTTCGTCCGCATCCGATCCTGTTTCCGTTGAGGGGACCGCATCCTTGTCGGAAACGGAATTTCCGCTCAACAGCAACAGCAGGATTCCGATGGCGGCAACCGATAAAAGGATCCATTTTCCGCTTTTTGCTCGGGAAGGGTCTTTTTTGAACTGTTCGAAAAAACGAAGCATCTTATCCTCCTTTTGATTCTATTGCAACGCTGCATTCGCAAGAGAGCAGGTGGGAAACGTATTCTTGAATGCGACCGGAGTCTTTCCAAACGGCAGATCCGGATAATAAAACGGTGATGTGCTTCGGAGACAGCTCCCGATCTTCTGTTGTTTGCCATTGGATCCGGCAGTCAACGTTTCCGGCGACGATCGAAAATTCCTGTTCCAACAGTTGGATCAAAGCGGTTCGGAAGTAGTCTTCGGAAGTTTGCCGCAACGCTTCATTCAGCTGCTGTTCGTAATCAAATTTTGCTTCTTCCCGGTCAAACGAGAGAGAAAGACTGTTTTCACGCCATTCTGTGATCCGTTCCGACAAAGATCGCGGGAGGATCAGAACCGCACAAATGAGAAACAGGGAACAGAAAAATCGCATATGCTTTGTTAATGTGCCGTTTGGCAACAACATCCCCATTACCGTTACAAGGACCGAAGCGGTTAAGAGAGAAAAAAAGTATTCTTTCATTGCTGCCTCCTTTACCCGATCGCGGATGCACAGTGAATCAACAAGGTCACGGAAAGCAACACGGTCGATGAGCAGATACTGACGGCGGCGATGAGATATCCGCATAGCGAGGCGAATTCTTCCATGAATGTTTTTTCACTGCCGCACCCCAGCAGATCCGCAAGCGATGCCCCCAGCTGCCAAGTCAGACGAAACAGGAGCAGTCGGATCAACGTGGGGAGCAACAGGAGCAACAGAAGTAAAACGGCACAGATCCCGACGGTTCCGCGCAAATAGGAAACGCCGGTGCCCACCGAACGCAACAGTTCGGATACGGAACCGCCCACCACGGGAATCAAATTTCCGACCGCAAAGCGTGCGCTTTTCATTGCCAA
>CAYPIV010000214.1:0-1920 GCA_964410895.1 uncultured Ruminococcus sp.
CGGTGGAAACGGCGGTTGTATGATTCATGGCAATTGCGGAAACGCTTGGAGCGTTCATCTCCTTTTCAGCTGTGCTTTGCCCGATGGGAATCCGCATTCCCGCAAAGGCGAAAATACAGATAAGACATACACAGCACATGCGTTTCCAAACAGTTTTCTTTTTCATGTTTTGAACCTTTCTATACAAATCGGCGCGTGGATGTTCACCGTTTGGATCTTTTATTTTGCATGACCGGAGGCACGGCGGTGCGCTCGTTCGGTGCTGTTATTCATTGTGCTCCTTTTTTCGGACTTTATAAGTAACAATTATGTCCATGGAAGCGGTTCCTTTTTTCAGAGTCGGCGGAATTTCAAACCGTTTTCGTGAAAAATTTGTTTACAAAATCCATAACAAAACGATTGCGGAATTTGGTATAATATACGCGAAAGCTGTGCACGGAGGAGAGATTGCCGGTACAGCTATGGATATCGTTTCGGATCCTTTCGCAAAGATGGTTGAAAATACGCATGCTTGCTTTTGACAAAACGGAAAAAGGAGAATTGGATATGAAAGAAAGTCAAAAATTTGCTCCGACGCCCCCGATGTTGGTGAATGAGATCTCTCGATTGTATCATTCGAAAATGCGTGCTGCAGATCCGCACGCCATGTCGCAGGAAAGTTCACGCTTGATTATGCGTGTGCTTTCTTATATGGACGGATGCAGTCAATTGGAGTTGGTGCGCCAAACCCATTTAAAGGCGCCTACGGTCAGCGTTGCCGTAGATCGGTTGCAAGAGGCGGGCTATGTGGTTCGAAAAACCAATCCATCCGATCTGCGCGGCGTAAGAGTGTATTTGACGCCCATGGGCAAGCAACACAACCGCGCCATTCGGGAGCGCTTGCAAGCAATGGATGACATTTTGATGAAAAATTTCTCGGAAGAGGAAATTCAACAGTTTATGAATTTTTTACTGCGTGCAAGAGATAATATTTTGCCGAACTGATCTTTGGCTCAAAGGAGAATCGGCGGCTGTTTCGGTCGGTTGGAATATTCGAAAAAAAGAAAAAGCAGAATGCGGTTTGCATTCTGCTTTTAGTTTGTGTTTTTTATTGATTTTTATGCCGATCTTGCAAGAAAAATCAAAACGAAACCGGTTTTTGAACCCCGATCTTGAAAATTCGGAACGCCAAATCGAAATCGGTTTCCGAAAATGACCGATGTATGTGGGAACCTGTCGAGTTTCTTCGTAATATGTTCTCTTTCGTTTGCCGAATTATTTCCAATCCGTTGCTTTGGTTTCGCAATAAATGCAACGGTACGTCGGTTCTTTCGCATTGGTCAAGCGAAAACGGTGCGGCAATTCCTGCTCTGTTGTTGTAATGCATCGCGGATTTTTACATTTGAGCAGATCCTTGACTTCCAACGGGAGCGTTAAGTGCATTTTTTCGACTCTCACTCCGTTTTGAATTCGATTGACCGTAATATGCGGGCTGATCAACGCGAGAATGTTGAGGTCGGCATGAATCGGAGCATCGATCTTTAAAATATCTTTTTTCCCCATTTTTCTGCTGGGAACATTTTGGATCATTGCAACGGGGACTTCCAACTTGTCAAGCTCCAGCATGCGGTAGATCTCCATGGATTTTCCGGAGTCGATGTGATCCAAAACGATTCCGTTTTTAATGGCATCAATATTCATTGGGATCTCCTTTCTTTAAAGTCCGAGAAGCTTTAAGATCAGCGCCATCCGAATGTATTTTCCGTTGAGCACTTGCTTGAAATAGCAGGCGCGGGGATCGGCATCTACGGCGGTGGAGATCTCGTTTACGCGGGGAAGAGGGTGCAAAATTGCCAGATCCGGTTTTGCGCTTTTCAATTTTTCGGGAGTTAAAATATAGCTGTCACGCAAACGCAGGTAATCTTCCTCGTTGAAAAAACG
>CAYPIV010000215.1:0-1909 GCA_964410895.1 uncultured Ruminococcus sp.
AAAGTTCATGCAACATGGTCTCGCTGCGGATCTGCGGGAGAGTCAAATGTAAAATGTGAGGGGTACGCTCCCCGATCGGTCGATTGATGCGCACGGGCAACGGGGCAAGCAATTGTTCGGCTCGATTCCGCAAACGGCAAAGCGTTGCAATATTCTCTTCCAAATGCGCGTACCCTTCTTTTGCTGCCACCGCCAATGCCGCAATTCCGATCACATTTTCGGTACCGGAGCGAAAGCCCATTTCCTGACCGCCGCCCAACAGCGTTGCGACCAGATCCTTACGGCGGATCGCATCTTCGGAAACGTACAATGCACCAATGCCTTTCGGCGCATGCAACTTATGACCGCTGATGCTGACAAAATCCGCCAAGATCCGTTGCGGCAACAAACGACACTTCAAATACCCCTGCACGGCATCCGTATGCGTAACGATATTCGGATTTTTGCATTTTGCCATGGAAAACGCACGTGCAATATCATACTGTGCTCCGGTCTCATTGTTGACCGTCATCATCGTGACCAAAAAGGTTCTCGCATCCTCTAATGCATGCGAATAGACCTCCCAATCCAAAACTCCGTTTTTTGTCGGAACGCGTACCACATCAAATCCGTCCCGTTCCAATGCCTGTAACGCTTTTTCTACCGCCGCATGCTCGGAATCGGTACTGATAATGCGCCCGCCTTTTCGCCGCGGCTTGGCATACGCGGTTCCAAACAAAGCAAGCTGATCCGCTTCGCTTCCGCAGGAGGTAAAAATCAACTGACCGCCACCGTGGCGAATGCCCAAAGTGGAAAGGATCTCCTTTCTCGCCTGTTCGATCAACCGATGTGCCTGCATACCCAAAGGATGCAGCGACGAGGGATTTCCGTAACATTCCATCACACGGCAGATCTCATTTTTCACCGTTGGCGAAAGTGCCGTGGTCGCACTGTTATCCAAATAAATTTCACTCATATTACAACATCATCGGAGGAAGCAAAAACTGCTTCCTCCGAACCTTTCTGTTCTGTTTTTGCACCTCAACGGAATGTGAAAGCCGAAAGAATCGCGTCAAGCTCGGCAAGGTGATCTTCAAACGTCTCCGGTCTGGAAGTATAGGTAACGCTGTACAGCATTCCTTTGTAAGCCGCAATCACCTGTCGGTACCGCAGGATCTCCTGCCCGACCGCATACGTATATTCATAGGTATAGGCGACCCGCCCGCCGAGCACAGTATCTTTTTGCACGGAGATGAGTGCGTACCCGTCCTTGCCCGCCGTCAGTTGCATTTGTTCCTCGCAAAGGGAGAAATATCCTTCAATGCTCATTTGCCCTTCGGACGGCTGATACGGGATCACGCTGACACTGGAACGGTCCTTTTCCGAATATGCCGCGTAGATCGCGTCATTTCGATCTACGATCCAATCGGTCGGTACAAAGAATCGGTAAGCGACCTCATCGGAAGATACCTGCTTCATACCGTCCGATGCCTCGGCATTGTCTGCCGCGGCTTTGGCATATGCATCCGGAACAAAGGGGTCAGCCAGCTTGAAAGATTGGATCATTTGATCGATATCCGCAGAACGATCCGCATATAACGCATCCGTTAACGTACAAGTCAGCACATAAAACGAATTGCCTGCTTCCGCCACAACCTGCACGGTGTGCAACAGCTCCAGATCGGCACGCGTAGTAAGCTTGCAGTAATACCGTTTGGCATTCATCGTACCGAGCAAAACGTCTGCGTCCGCATCCGTCAAATGGGTAAAACCGCCGTCTGCGGTAATGGATTGCAACGCAGGCAAGCATTCGGTCTCCCAAAACCAAGTAATCGGACTCGACCCGCTTGCAACCGCTTCGTTCTTTTTTATCAGCTGTTCTTCGGTCAACAAATACTTGACAACGCTGGCACGGGATTGCCCTGCTTGC
>CAYPIV010000216.1:0-1906 GCA_964410895.1 uncultured Ruminococcus sp.
AACATGCCGATAATATCATTGTGCTCTCTCACGGGCAGATCATAGAGCAAGGTTCACACAGCGAGCTGTTACAAAAACACGGCTATTACCACCATCTCTACACGCTGCAATATCATAAGGAACAATTGCAAACGCAATCCGAAACGGCCCTAAAAACGGCACCGAGTTCCGTCCTTTCGTGCCCGTGTTCGGATCATTAAATCATTCAAAACAGAATCAAATTCCATTCGCCGTTCCCAACGAAACCGTAATTTCCAAATAGGACCCGGTGCGCCAGATCTTCAATACCGCGGTATCACCGACCGAATACCGGAACAGTTGTTCCGCAAGAGCATCCGCATCCGCAACCGCAACTCCGTCGATCTCGCAAATGATGTCACCGGAACACAACCCGTTTTCGGAAGCATTTTGTGAGGAAACGGTAATGAAAACGCCGGCGCATGGAGCGGTCCACTTGGTGCGGTTAAAATAAAAGACAGTCCCTTTGGAAATGCTCTGCATGGCATCCACCGCAAGATTCGGGCGAATGCGCGAAAAATCAACACTTGTGTCTCCCGCCGATCCGTTTTGAATGATCTTCCGGACCAGCTCCATGGAACCGTTCGCAGGCAATGCCAATCCGATCCCTTCAACCCCCGTCATCTTGCGCGTTATGATCCCAACGACTTCCCCCTTGGAATTGAACATCGGACCTCCGGAATTTCCGTTGTTGACCGGCGCGCTTGTTTGGATCATGGAAAGCTCGACCGTATAGGTTCCTTGATTCACGGTTACCGAACGGTTCAGTGCGGAAACGATTCCGTCCACCGTGGAAAAAGCAGCTTCAAATCCGGCGGGATTTCCGATCACCACGGTGAGATCACCCACACGGAGCGCATCGGAATCTCCGACGGTGACCGCTTGAAAACGGTTCCCGTTGACCTTCAATACCGCCAGATCCTCTGCTTCCCGGTATCCCACCGTTGACGCAACGTAGGAATGTCCCGAGGAAAGATACACCGAAATGCTGTCACAATTTTCGATCACGTGATAGTTTGTGACAAGATATCCGTTCGAGGTAACAAAGAAACCGGTGCCGTACTGCGGAGTCCCGTTTTGGGAAGCGGAGATCAACACCACCGACGGGGTTACGGCATCGGCAATCTCGGTGATCGACAGTTCTTCCCCCGAAGCAACAGGAGACTGCGTCTCTCCGCTTCCGTACCGGATCACCGCACAAGCCAGCAAGATCATGCAAATCAAGAAAGCACCGACCAAAGATCCGATTGCCGCAAACAGTCCGCATTTTCTCTTTTTCTTTGCCTGTTCCGCATCGTGAGAAAGTTGTTCGCCATACGTCCACCGAAAGGCAACAGGCGCACAGTCCCGATCCGACTCGGGCATCGATTCCCGGTTCTTATTTTCCTCCATAGCTTCCCCTTTCCGTTTCTTCCGTGCTCTGCGCAACGTGGGAAACGCCGTGCATTGTGCGCGGAAGTTCAAAAGAAAACTCACAATCTTTTCCGTATACACTCTCTACACGCAGCTTTTCGCCGTGTGCCCGTACAATGGTTTGGGCAATATACAGTCCCAAACCCGTTCCGCTTTTATCCAACCCACGGCTCTGATCACTTTTGTAAAAACGGTCAAATACCATCGGCAGATCCTGCGGAGCAATTCCCTGCCCCTCATTGTAGACCGAAATTCGGACTTTTTTCTCTTTGGTCTCCGCAATTCGGATCCGAAAGATCCCCCCGTCGTACGAAAATTTGACGGCGTTGTGACAGAGATTGTAAAAAACTTGGTAAATGGCATCGTGATCCGCCAAGACAAACAAACGTTCCGCACTGCATTCAAACTGCACATTCAAACGCTTTTCGTCCAATTTTTGTTCGAAGGAGATCAAAATGATCCTTCCCATTTCGCA
>CAYPIV010000217.1:0-1900 GCA_964410895.1 uncultured Ruminococcus sp.
TCTTATTGAATAATGGGAAAAAATTGTATAGAATCGAGATGCGGAAATTCCGTGTTCAAAAAGAAGCCTCACGGGAGGATTTTTCATCGATACTTTGCTCGGAGGATCCGTCCAAACGATTCTTTTTGTTCGGGCGAAGGACCAGATACTCACCTCCGACAAGAACGGCACCGATCAAAGCACCTTCAAGCATTGTTAAGCTACCGTGTTCCACGGCGCCGAGGATCCCGAGAAAACCGATGAGCAGGGCAGAGAGCACTACGGTACGCAGTACAGCAACGACCCGTGTTTTCGGCAACCGTTCCGATTGCGCTCGTAGCCGACAGATCCATTGCGCCAATGATTCCTCGCTTTTTTCGAGAGTACTTTCCGTAAAATTCGAAAAACGATCGTTTGCATCTTTATTGGAACTGAAATTTGCTTTTTTTTCATAATATGCATTCATATTTTTATCTCATGATTCCAAAAACGGAAAAATCTTGTAATGGTATTATAGCATGTGTGTCGCAATTTGTCAATATCAAAATTCCAAAAAATGAAAAATATTTCAAAATAATCTTTACAAAAACGGATATTTATGTTATAATAATGCCGTAAACGGAAAAGGAGGCTGCGATGGAAACCTATATTGACCGTATTAAAAAAATGAAAAGCAAACAAAAGATCACAAACGAACAATTATCGCAACGCACCGGCATTCCGCTCGGAACACTCAGCAAAATTTTGGCAGGCATGAGTGACTCTCCGAAACTTTCCAATATTGTGGCAATTTGCAATGTATTGGGATGTTCTGTGGAATATGTGGTCAGTGGTGCTCCCGAAAATACCAATAATTATACATTAAGCAGTTCCGAAATTCGCTTGATCGAGCAGCTTCGCAGGTTGGATTCCGTCGGTGTTTCGGTTGTGGAAGCCGTTGTTGCCGCAGAATTGAAACGGGAACCATCTGTTTTCAAGCAAAATGCGGAATCGGACATTCCGGCTTTGGGCTCTGCAAAGATCCTTCCGGCATTGCCTACGGGATCTTCGACCGTCGGCAGATATACGGGAGAATGCACCTCATCCGGCAAGCGTTCCTTACTGTTGTATGAACTTCCCGTTTCCGCCGGTCCCGGAGTTTATTTGGAGGGAGCGCAAGCGGAATCGATCAGCATTCCGAAAAACGAAAAAACACAGACCGCGGACTATGCCTTGCGGATCAGCGGAAACAGTATGGAACCGAAATACCATGACGGCGACATTCTTTTGGTGGAGCAAGCTGACGAGATCGAGGTGGGAGAATTCGGAATTTTTCTGTTGGACGGAAGCGCTTTCTTCAAGATCTACGGCGGCGATCGCTTGCTCTCTTTAAATGAATCGTACGGACCGATTTTGTTAAAAGAATATACGGACGTTCGGTGTAAGGGAAGAGTGGTCGGAAGGCTGAGACGGAAATGAGTGCGGGATATCACAACGGACATCGGGAGAGAATGCGTTCGCGATATCTTCGTGAGGGAAGCTTTTCTTCCTTTACCGACCATGAGCTGTTGGAAATGCAGCTGGCTACCGTGATCGCGCGGAAAGATACCAACGAGCTTGCTCACCGCATGTTGGAGCGGTTCGGTACCATTCGAAATATCATGGAAGCGTCGGTGGAAGATCTGCGGCAGGTGGAGGGGATCGGCGAGATCACTGCCGTTGAACTGAAAATCTCTTTGGAATTGGTGCGGCGATATTTGCGGGATATTTTCGCACCGAGCAAAAAATGCGATACCATTTCGGAGATCTTGAAATTTCTGTATCCGAAATTTTTGGGGCAAACGAGCGAGTGCGTTTACATGTTGATGCTGGATAATCGGATGCGATTGTTGGATTTTCGCTTGATCTCCACCGGAACGGTAAACCAATCGAATGTGCCGAT
>CAYPIV010000218.1:0-1895 GCA_964410895.1 uncultured Ruminococcus sp.
TTGCTTTCAACGGTTTTGGTCTGCCTTTTGTATTTCTTTTCCGTTTTGATCTTTTCCAACGGAAAATATCAGCTACATCAGATCTGCATCGCTTTTTTTACCTCCGTTTATATCCTGTTGGGGTTCAATTCGATCTTGGTCTTGCATGACGGAGTGCCGGGGGGCGAATATGTATATTTGATCGTGTTTATCGGTGCGTGGGTCACGGATATTTTCGCTTACTTTTGCGGTGTGTTGTTCGGACGCGGCGGAAAGCATAAATTGATCCCGTCGATCAGTCCCAAAAAGACCGTGGAAGGCGCCGTAGGCGGAGTCGTTTTTTGTATGTTGGCGATGCTCTTGTTCGGTCTTTTGGTGGAAGCGGTCGAACCGAAGTTTCAAGCGAATTTTGCGGCGCTGGCTTTCAGCGGGATTTTGGTTTCGGCAGTGGCGCAGATCGGAGATTTAGCCATGTCCGCAGTCAAGCGCGTCTACCGGATCAAGGATTACGGCAAGCTTTTTCCGGGACACGGCGGGATGTTGGACCGATTCGATTCGGTGTTGGCTGTATCCGTCATGCTGTTGGCATTGTCGGCGTTCGTTAATTTTTTTCAGGTAATATAGATTAGGGGTCGGAATGATGAAAAATGACATGCAGAACGGATCTATGGTGATCCTCGGCTCCACCGGCTCGGTCGGAGAGCAGGCAATGGACGTGGCTTTGAAAGATCGGATCCGAGTACGTGCACTGTGCGCAAATCGAAATGCCGCACGGGTGGAAGAACAGGCAAGACAGTTGCAAGTTTCCGCATGCGCCATGGCAGATGAAGCCTCGGCAAAAGAATTAAAACTGCGTTTGGCGGATACCGATATTCGGGTGTATGCCGGAGTGGAGGGAATCTGTCAAATGATCGCCGCTCCGTCCGAACCGTCGGAGGTGGTATTGAACGCCATTATCGGCGCCGCGGGATTGCGTCCCACGTTGGCAACTTTGGAAGCCGGGAAAAAATTGGCACTTGCAAACAAGGAATCCTTAGTCTGCGCAGGCGATTTTGTGATGCGGGCTGCGCAAAAAATGCACACGGAGATCTTACCGGTGGACAGTGAGCACAGCGCCATTTTTCAGTGTCTGCGCAGCGGAGATCAAAAAGAGATCCGTCGGATCCTATTGACCGCGTCCGGCGGTCCGTTTTACGGGCAGACCCGCGAACAGCTGGAACACATTACCGTGGAACGGGCGTTGGCGCATCCCACGTGGAATATGGGAGCAAAGATCACCGTCGACAGTGCAACGCTTATGAACAAAGGGTTCGAAGTGATCGAGGCGGTCCATTTGTTTGCGGTCAAGCCGGAGCAGATCGAGGTCTTGGTGCATCGGGAAAGTGTTTTGCATTCGGCAGTGGAATTTATCGACAACAGTGTGATCGCGCAAATGTCGGTGCCGGATATGCGGTTGTGCGTACAATATGCACTGACGCATCCGAAACGCACGGAAGCGGTCATCCCGCAATTGGATCTTACCAAGATCCGGTCCATGACTTTTGACGCTCCCGATACGGATACGTTTGTTCTTTTAAAGCTTGCGTTGCAGGCAATTACCGCGGGCGGCGCTTTGCCGGCGGTTTTGAATGCGGCAAATGAAGTGGCGGTGGAAGCTTTTTTGAACCGCCGTTTGACTTTTACGGGGATCTTCGACGTCGTTGCAGAAACGGTAAACAACTTATCGGATGCCGCTCGGTGTACCTCTTTGGAAGATGTTTTTGCATTTGATACCGCCGCGCGAACGTTGGCAGCCGAAAAACGAGATCAGATGGCTTCGGCACTCTGAGGTTCACGGAGGAAGAAATGTTGAACAGCTTATATATTCTTCTTGCAATTTTTATTTTCGGATTTTTGATCTTCATCCATGAGTTGGG
>CAYPIV010000219.1:0-1895 GCA_964410895.1 uncultured Ruminococcus sp.
TAACCGGAAAGCATTGCCATGGGGTTGGTGTAGTTGAGGAACCATGCGTCCGGGCAGACCTCTTCCATGTCCTGCGCGAACCCTTTCAAAACCTGAATGGTACGCAATGCGCGGAAGATGCCGCCGATTCCAAGAGTGTCTCCGATGGTTTGGCGCAGTCCGTATTTTTTCGGAACTTCAAAGTCGATGATCGTGCAGGGATCGTACAATCCGACTTGAATGGCATCGATCACGAATTTTGCACCGCGCAACGCTTCTTTCCGTTGCTCGACTCCGAGATACTTTTTTACGGTGGCTCTGCCTTGATTGATGGATTCGTTCATTTTACAAATCAGCAGATAGGACTCTTCCAAACGATGCGCGTCTATGTCATAAAGTGCAATCTCGGCATCGTGTAACGGCTCGCTCAACATGGTATCGCCCAATACGTTTTTGGAAAAAACGGTGCTTCCGGCACCCATAAATGTAATTTTCATTGGTTGATATTCCTCCTAATCGGTTTTTTTAAAAAGATTGCGAGATCTGTTTATAGAATACTCTTTTTTTGAAAAAAAGCCATTGTACAATGGGAAAAAACATGGTATAATGTAACTATCTTGTTGTATTTTTTGAAAACGGAGGGAAAAATGAATCAAACGGAAGTTCTTTTGACCAACCGTCATTTGCATGATCTGAATCCGATTGTGATGGGAAGTGAGCAGTGCGAAAGCGGGCACAGGTTCGGACCTGCGGTGCGCAGTTACACGCTTTTGCATTATGTTGTCAGCGGAAAAGGATATTTTCAAGCCGGCGGAATGACTTACGAAGTATCTGCGGGAGATCTGTTTCGGATCCTGCCGGGGGAAGTTACGGTCTATTGGGCGGATCAGGAATGCCCATGGTACTACCGTTGGGTCGGTTTTGACGGAGCCTTGTCCGCACGCTTTGCCGCTCTTCCTCCCGTTTTGACGCTCTCTGCGGGTGCGGCACGTTTTTTCGCCTTGGAGGACAGCGACGGTTCTCCGGAATACCGCGTTGCCGCCAAGTTATTCCGTTTGTATGATGAATTGTTTGGGGAGACCCCGAAAAAGGGAAACTACGTCCGTCAGGTGCAAGATTATGTGGATGCGAGTTACATGACGGATCTTCGGGTGGAAAACATTGCGGCACAGTTGCATTTAAATCGACGCTATTTATCCCGTCTGTTCCGTCAAAAAACGGGGCAGACCATCCAAAATTATATCCTTTCGGTACGTATGGCAGAGGCGGTTCGTTGCCTTTCCGAAGGGCTTTCGGTCGGAGAAAGTGCGGAACGGTGCGGATATGCGGATGTGTTTTTGTTTTCCAAAATGTTCAAACGGCAATTCGGCATCAGCCCGGCGCATTGGAAAAAAGAACATTGTAATATCGCAAGAGCATAACCGTGCCGCATGATTGAGATCGGAATCGGCGTGCCGATCGATCCGAGGAAAGAGTGGCTCCGATGTTTCAAATCGAGTAAGATCCTTTGACGGGGGACCTCACTCGATTTTTTCTTCGAAGATCGCGTTCCGAGTTCTTTTCGCAGACAACGATTTCGAAAAAAAGCGGCAAAACCGGATTTTTAAATATCCCGCAAAAGGATGATTTTTCCTTTTTAAAATCGGTATAATGGTATTGAAAGAGATCCGGCATTCCCGTGCGGCGGTTTGCGTATGCCAATGCGTTCCGCAAATGCCATTTTTCCATTGTTGGGAGGTTCTATGCTGTTTGATTTTTATTCTTTGAATGATACCTCTGCCTATTTCCCAGAGTCTTTGTTTTTGGAAGGGAAGCAAGTCCCGTCCTGCCGTGTTTGTCGGGAGGACTGTATCCTTGTGGATGCGGAACAGGATTTTTGTCCGGTTGCGTTTCGCGGATCGAATGCGATCGCACGC
>CAYPIV010000220.1:0-1872 GCA_964410895.1 uncultured Ruminococcus sp.
GAAAGTTTGCGTCACACGGAAAATTATATTGTCAACGAGTACTCTTTTATCGGAAAGCTGTTGCCGGAGAAGATCACGTTTTTGACAACACAGGAGCTGGAGGACCGTTGGCCGGAAAAAAACGCAAAGGAACGGGAATATGCGGCTGCAAAAGAATACGGAGCTGTTTTTCTGATGCGGATCGGCGGTGCGTTGAACAGCGGAAAGCCGCATGACGGACGAGCCCCCGATTATGACGATTGGAACTTAAACGGAGATATCATCGTGTATTATCCGATCTTGGATATCGCTTTGGAGCTGTCGTCCATGGGGATCCGCGTGGATGAAGAAGCCATGCGTCGTCAACTTGCCGCAAGCGGATGCTCCGCAAGGGCAAATTTGCCGTTTCACCGCGCTCTTTTGGCGGGCGAGCTACCGTACACCATCGGCGGCGGCATCGGGCAATCGCGCATGTGCATGTTCTTTTTACGCAAGGCACATATCGGAGAGGTGCAGTCCTCGCATTGGTCTGCGGAGGAATGCCGTATTTGTGAGGAAAACGGAGTACATTTGCTGTAACACCGAAGAAAAAGAATGCAGGATCGGAAATCCGGATCTGCGTTCTTTTTTCGGAACCGAAACATTCGGAAAGGATTTTGTATGAAACGAAAAATACTGATCTTGCTTTCGTTTTTGCTGTGCTTGATGTTCTTTTCATCTTGCGGCGGCAATGATCTGGAGAAAATCGAATGGCAATCGTTGACGTGGGGCGTTGGTGCCGCCTTGCCGGATGCGTCCGAATTTGCGGTGGATCTTCCGCAAGGAGTAACGGTTTCCTATGCAAAAGAATATTCGTTTTCGAAAACGGGAATGTATCAATTGGATCTGATCGCGCGGGATGCCGGCGGCAAAGAATTGCAGGTCACGGTCGGATTTCATTTGGTGATCGACAGTGAAAAACCGACCATTGCGGGGGTCGGAGATCTCGTTACGTATGTCGGCGAAGGGATCTCCTACAAAAACGGGGTTAGCGTGCGGGATAACTGCGGCGGGAAAGTCGTTTTGGAAGTGGATTCGACTGCGGTCGATCTTCATAAAGCGGGGGAATATCCCGTGATCTACCGCGCAACGGATGCCGCGGGAAACGTCAATACGGTGACGGTGACCTTGTATGTGTACGAGGAGCGTGTTACCGAGGCGGAACTGTATCAGTTGCTGGATCCGATCATTGCGCAGAAGATCTCCGTCGGCGCTTCCAAAGAGCAACAGGTGCGCGAAGTCTATTTCTATGTGCACAATCAGATCGAATATGTTTCCAGCTCGGATAAAAACGATTGGGTGCGTGCGGCATATGACGGTCTGCGTACGGGAAAAGGCGATTGTTACACCTATTATGCACTTTCCAAAGCGTTTTTTGAACGGCTCGGGATCCAAAATATGGGGATCCAGAGGACTTTGGGGATCGTGGACGAACGGCATTATTGGAATTATGTCAATATCGGGACGGAATCCGCACCGCGCTGGTATCATTACGATGCCACGCGGATCCGCGGAGCTACGCACGACGGATATCTTTTGACCAACGCGCAACTGATGACGATCCATTCTTCCCGCGTGGATGAAAACGGCGTCGGATATTATTTTTATGCGTATGACGCCACGCAGTATCCGGAGGCGGATACCGTTGTGGTAAATCACACTTTGGGATAGGAACGGGTGGCAAGGATGCAGACCAATCTTTTGGAATATTTGGAATATACGGCTCCGCGCTTTGCCGATAAGACCGCTTATTCGGACGGCACGGACGATATGACCTTTTCCGAGCTCTATCGGACCGCCCGTGCGATCGGAAGCGCACTTTGCAAGCGGGGATATCGGAAAGAACCGATCGCT
>CAYPIV010000221.1:0-1869 GCA_964410895.1 uncultured Ruminococcus sp.
AAAGGATGCTTCGGCTTCCGCTCCCGCTTCCAATTCCGCTTCCAATGCGACTGCAAAAGGAGCTTCGCCCTCCGCCGCCCCGAATTCTCCGTCTGCTCTTCCGAAGAACACTGCCGATCCGTCCCGTTCCTATGTATTCCCTCCGATCTCGTATCTGCATCCCGCAGATGAAGAGACCGAAGAAAACAAAGCGGAAGTGGATATGACCATTCAACTGCTTGCCGATACGTTAAGCAGTTTTAATGTCAGCATCAAAGATATTACGTATGCTTACGGTCCTACGGTAACACGGTATGAGCTGTTTCCCTCCACCGGTGTGCGAGTCCGTTCCATTGTCAATTTGGCAGACGATATTGCCTTGGCTTTGGCAGCGGGCGGTATTCGGATCGAGGCACCGATCCCGGGAAAGAGCGCCGTCGGTATTGAGGTTCCGAATAAGCTCCGCCGAACCGTTTACCTGCGTCAGTTGATCGAAGATTCGAATTTTGCGAAAGCGACCTCCAAACTGACTGCCTCGCTCGGCGCCGACATCGCGGGGAAACCGTTATTCTTCGACATTTCCAAAATGCCGCACTTGTTGGTTGCCGGTACCACCAACAGCGGTAAATCGGTTTGCATCAACTGTATCATTATGAGCTTGCTGTACAAAGCGCGAGCCGATGAAGTCAAGTTGCTTTTGATCGACCCCAAAAAGGTAGAGTTCAGCGTGTACAAAAACATTCCGCACCTGCTGGCTCCCATTATCACGACCCCGAAAGATGCCGCAGGCGCACTGCAAGCTTCGGTAGAAGAAATGGAGCGCCGTTTCAATCTGTTTGAACAGGTCGGCGCAAGAGACATCAAGGGATACAACGAAACGACCAAAAACGACCCAGATATGCCTTTTCTCCCCTACATTGTGATCATTATCGACGAGCTTGCCGATTTAATGATGACCGCTTCGGACGAAGTCGAGACTGCGATCTGCCGGATCGCACAAAAAGCGCGTGCCGCCGGAATGCACCTGATCGTAGGAACGCAAAGACCTTCCGTGGACGTGGTGACCGGTTTGATCAAATCCAATATTCCCTCCCGTATTGCCTTTACCGTGGCATCTCAGGTCGACTCCAAAACCATTTTGGACTATGCGGGTGCAGAAAAACTGATCGGCCGAGGGGACATGCTGTTTGCTCCGATCGGCGCTCTCAAACCGATCCGGGTACAGGGAGCGTTCGTCGATGAAAAAGAAGTGGAACGGATCTGCGAATTTTTGCGTGCCACCAACGGTACCGCTCAATTTGACGAAGGCTTTATCAGCAAACTGAAAGAATTGGCGGCACAGTGCGGCAACAAGAGCAAAGGCGGCGATGCCGCGGCGATCCCGGACAGCGGGGACGGAAAAGACGACGCGCTGTATTCCGACGCGGTTCGTGTTGCCGTGGAGGAAAATCGCATTTCCACCTCGCTTTTGCAACGAAAGCTCTCCATCGGTTACGGACGCGCAGCAAAGTTGATCGACCGCATGCAAGCGGAGGGGATCGTTTCGGCTCCCGACGGCTCCAAGCCGCGTTCCGTACTCATTACGGCAGATGACTATATTACCCGTTTCGTGGACAATGCCTCAAAAGACGACCCCGAGGAAGAAGAATAACTTCTCGGCATACCGCTTTCACGGCACGATCCGCGTGGCGGAAAATCAAATTTTCCGTTTTCCGATTATCAAAAGCATTGTTTCTGTCGATATTTTTTGTAAAATAACCGACATTTCTCAAAAAAAGGCTTTACAAACTCCAAAAAATATGCTATAATACGATCGTGTGACGTGAGCTCGGTTTTCGGATCTACGGCCGCAAGTCGGCAATTCACCCGCCGTTTGCTGAGTGAAACGCA
>CAYPIV010000222.1:0-1866 GCA_964410895.1 uncultured Ruminococcus sp.
GAGTATATCATACCATATTTTCAATCCGAATGCAACACTTTTTTTCATTTTTTCAACCTTTTCCATCGGAAAATTTCCGAAGATCCGAAACGACCCTTTTCAAGGCTTCTTTCTCGGCAAAACGGATCCGATCTATTTTGGGTTGATTTTTGTAAAAAAGCAAGAATCGATATTGACATCATTCGCAATTTCGTGTAAAATATCTGTACCGACTTCCGATAACGGAAAAGAACGGTGAAATAGGAGGATATCATGATTTACGAAAACAATTGGGATTCCCTGAATACCAGACCGGTTCCGAAATGGTTCGGAAATGCAAAATTCGGAATCTTCATCCATTGGGGACTGTACTCGGTGCCGGCTTACACGCAAAACGGCCTGTATTCCGAATGGTATTACAAGCAGATCGAGCAAGCGGAGCATCCGGCAAAACTGTTCCATGACAGAGTTTTCCCCGGCAAGCGGTATGAGGACTTTGTATCCGGTTTTACCGCAGAATTGTTCGACGCAAACGCTTGGGCAAAGTTGTTCAAGGATTCCGGAGCTCGGTACATCAACTTGGTCTCCAAGCATCACGACGGTTTTTGCCTGTATCCCACAAAGTATGCTTACAATTGGAACAGCTGGGATGTGGGACCGCACCGCGATTTTTGCATGGAATTGCGGGAAGCAATGGAAGGGACCGGCGTCAAATTCGGCGTGTATCATTCCGTAATGGAATGGGTCCACCCGCTGATTTTGGAAAATCCCGAGCGCTATGCGCTGGAGCATCTGATCCCCATGCTGAAAGAGATCGTTGAGCGTTATCAACCTTGGACCCTGTTTACCGACGGAGAATGGACGCAGCCCCCCGAAGTTTGGCATTCCACCGATTTTCTGACTTGGTTGTACAACGAATCCTCCGTTCGCGATGTGATCGTTCCGAACGACCGTTGGGGAAAAGGAACTCGCGGACACCTCGGCGGAAACTTTACCACCGAATACGGTACGATCGACGGCACCAAAAAGTTGGATGAAACCGCTTTGGACAGACCGTTTGAAGAGTGCCGCGGAATCGGAAAATCGTTCGGCTTTAACCGCATTGAGACCACGGCGGATTATATGTCGGCAAAAGAATGCATTGAGACCCTTTGCTCCCTCGTGTCTTTGGGCGGCAACTTCCTTTTGAACATCGGTCCCGCCGCCGACGGAACCATCCCGGTCATTATGGAAGAGCGCTTGTTGCAGATCGGAAAATGGCTCAAAGTCAACGGCGATGCCATTTACGATACCGAAGTTTACAACAAAAAAGCCGATCTCGGTGTTTATTACACCAAAAAAGAGAATTCCGTGTATGCGATCCTGAATCATTTCCCATTTGGCACGCAAAAGCTTGCAAACGTCCCCTATACTCCCGATCTTCGCGCAAAACTGCTCTGCTGTGCGGATGCTCCCATTCAAGTTCGCGAGAATGACGGCTGCGCGGAGTTGGTATTCCCTGCTCTGAATCCCGATGACCTGCAATGCGAATGGTTGTATGCCGTTGAGCTGACGACCGAAAAATAAATTTGCGGTTTTGCGGAAAAACCGTTTTCTCATCGGCAAGCAGCAGAATTCCCATGCCGACCGGCGAACGAATCAGACCGGTCGGCACCGTTTTTTTCGAAGATGCGAACCTAAAGGGTGTATCGCTCGAAAGAGCAAAAAAAACGGCACGATCCGTGGATAGAGTCGAATACAAAAACGGGAATTCGGATCGTACTTCCCCTTGTTTTTCAAAAAACGGACACGACTTCAAAAATTTATTTTTCGGTCTCAGCCGCGCGTTGATCGCAACATTACAAAAAACGATCAAAAAAATTCAAAAAATCTGTGTTGTAAATAGAT
>CAYPIV010000223.1:0-1856 GCA_964410895.1 uncultured Ruminococcus sp.
GGCAGACCGCTGATCTTGGGCGGAGTTTCCGTTCCCTATGAAAAAGGTCTGTTGGGACATTCCGATGCCGACGTGTTGACGCATGCGATCATGGATGCCTTGCTGGGTGCTTTGGCGCTCGGCGACATCGGAAAGCACTTTCCGGATACCGACGCTCGGTATTTGGGCGCCGACAGTCTCGCGCTGGCAACGCAGGTTGCTTCCCTTGTTGCGCAAAACGGTTGGAAGATCGGCAACATCGATGCCACGATCCTTGCACAGGCACCGAAACTTGCGCCGTACGTGGAACGGATGCGGCAACAGTTGGCAGACGCGCTTCGGATCGAAATTCAAAGAATCAGCGTCAAAGCTACCACCGAAGAACGCCTCGGCTTTACGGGCGAGGGCCTCGGAATTGCCGCGCATGCCGTTTGCCTCCTGCAAAAAACGGATGCCGCATCCTGATTTATCGAAAGCGTTGTTCACACGGAAGTATTTGCAAACATCCTTTGTTTTTCCCGTTTTACCGTGCTTGCGAACGCGTATTTTCAGTGACAGTATATGCGGGACTTTGACAAAAAGTAACAAAATTCGTCAGCACGATTGCTGACAGAAAGGTTCTGCCATGATCTATATTGCACCTTCCTTACTTGCAGCAGATTTTGCAAATTTGGAAACAGAAATTCACCGTATCACCGAAGCAGGTGCCAATTACTTGCATTTGGACGTCATGGACGGTATTTTCGTTCCGAACATCAGCTTCGGCGCACCGGTCATCGCCGCGATCCGTCCGCACAGCCGATTGATCTTTGACGTTCACCTGATGATCCGGGAACCGATCCGATATATCGACCGTTTTGTAAAAGCGGGAGCGGATATTATTACCATCCATTTGGAAAGTACCAATAAAATTCGGGAAACCATTCGAGAGATCCGCAAACGGGAAGTTCGGTGTGCCATTGCGATCTCTCCGGCAACGCCTGTTGAGGACCTGCTTCCCTATCTTTCCGAGATCGATATGGCTTTGGTCATGACGGTAGTGCCCGGGTTCGGCGGACAGGCATTGATTCCCGCAACGCTCAAAAAAGTGACCGCGATCCGAAATTACGCAAAAGCCCATGGATTGGACCGATTGGATATTGAAGTGGACGGCGGTCTGACCGCGGAAAATGTCGGTGCGGCGATCTCCGCCGGTGCCAATATCATTGTCGCCGGGTCTTCGATCTTCAAAGCCAAAAAGCCGCGTGAAGTCATTGCGAAGATGCAAGAACAGGCAGATCTGCTCCCCGATCGCTGAAACAAAAACGAGGATTTGAAATTCACTTCCCGTTTTTCAAAAGAAGCGCCCTTTCGAAACATCGAAAGAGCGCTTCTTTTGATCGGATTCACTCCGCGTGCGGACTGAAAGCCGAAAAAATTTTCTTTTGAAACAGGGGATCCGAGTGTTCTTTACCGTTTTTCTCCTTTGCCTTTATTCGGTCCGAACAACAGTGCCGTCAATTTGAAATCCCGCAATCCGAGACCGTACGCGATCCCGCAGACCAACATGGACGGGATCGGTGTTAAAAACCAGACCCACCAATACGAATTGAGCGCAACTCCCAAAAAGGGATTGGCAAGCAGTCCGGTATACATTCCCTCCAAAAGCAACGCGCCGAACGTGGCAACACCGCCCAAAGAGGAAAAAAAGGAAAGATTTCCGAGCAAGCAACCTGCGGTAATGCAGATCGCAAACAGCAAGTTCAACGCGTTTGCACCGAGAGAAATGAGAAATCCTTTTGCGGGATTTCGCTTTCGCTTTTCCTGCAGCACGGAGATCCGCTCGCGAAAACCGATATCCCACGTCATGGTGTACAGCAAAAACAGGTAAAATAAGA
>CAYPIV010000224.1:0-1853 GCA_964410895.1 uncultured Ruminococcus sp.
CTTTTGCTCGGCGGAAAGTTGCGCAAGCTCCGCGGTTGCCGCTTTGGCGGAACGAAGCAATTCAATTGTTTTCATGGTTACTTTGCATTCCTTTCTCGGGAAGAAAAACGGTTCCAACCTGCTTACCGTCAAACAGATCGTAGAGCAAAGACGGAACCGTTCCGTTTAGAATGACCATTTCGCAACCGGCTTCCATACAAATTTGAGCCGCATGCAATTTGGTTTTCATCCCTCCCGTCCCACGTTCGGTTCCCTCTCCGCCGCCGGCATTCCAAATATCGGGGGTCAATTCGGAAACTTGATGTAACAGTACCGCCTTTGCATCTTTTTTCGGATCGGCGGTATAAAGTCCGTCAATATCGGAAAGCAAGATCAAACGGTCCGCCCTTACACTGACCGCAACCATCGCGGAAAGCGTGTCATTATCACCTACTTTGATCTCATCGGTGGCAATGGTATCGTTTTCGTTGATGATCGGCAACACGTCAAGTTCCAACAACCGGCGCATGGTGTTTTGAAAGTTGCAATATCGGTCCTCGTGGCGAAAATCCGATCCGGTCAACAGGATCTGGGCAACGGTATGGTGAAATTCCCGAAATAAGCGGTCGTAAGTATACATCAATTCGCACTGCCCGATCGCCGCGACCGCCTGTTTGGTCGGAATATCCTTGGGACGCTCCTTGAGAGACAGTTTGCCGATGCCCATTGCAATCGCCCCGGAGGAAACTAAAATCAATTCGTGCCCACTGTTTTTCAAATCGCTCAAAATTCGACACAGTTCTTCCATTCGACGAATATTTTGACGTCCGGTGACATGTGTCAAGGTGGAAGTTCCGATCTTCACTACGATCCTCATAGATTGCCCCTCCGATTGGCTTGGAAATACTTTAGCAAGTGAATACATATTGGGTATATTATACAACAGGAAGCCGATTTCGTCAAGTACCGCCAAAGGATTTTTCAAAGAAATCGGGTTGTCCCGCAAAACTCCTTGAAAAGACTTGCAAAAACGGGAGTTCTGTGGTATACTGAAAGGTAATGTGAACAAATACGAGGTACTGCATGATTACGATTTCAAATTTAAGCTTTCATTTTGGCGAGCAACTGTTATTCAAAGACGTAAACCTAAAATTCACCCCCGGAAACTGCTACGGCATCATCGGTGCCAACGGTGCCGGAAAATCCACATTCCTGAAACTTTTGTGCGGAGAGTTGGAACCCTCCACCGGGGAAATTTCCATTCCCGAAACCGTGCGGATGTCCGTTTTGCGGCAGGATCACTTTGCTTTTGACGATTTTACGGTGCTCAACACCGTGATCATGGGCAATCGCAAGTTGTACGACATCATGAGCGAAAAAGATGCCATCTACGAGAAAGAAGATTTTACGGAAGAGGACGGCATCCGTGCTTCGGAATTGGAAGCGGAATTTGCGGAGCTCGGCGGATGGGAAGCGGAATCGGAGATCTCCAAACTGATCCAAGGGCTCGGACTGAAAAATGAACAGCTATATGAACAGATGTCCGCACTTTCGGAAAGCGAAAAGGTCAAGATCATGCTGGCACAGGCATTGTTCGGCAATCCGGATATCATTATGCTGGACGAGCCGACCAACGGATTGGATCTGGATGCGATCCTTTGGTTGGAAAACTTTTTGGCAGATTATTTCGGAACCGTTCTTGTCGTATCGCATGACCGTCACTTTTTAAACGACGTTTGCACCAACATTGTGGATATCGATTACACGGGAATCAAAATGTACGTCGGTAACTACGAGTTTTGGTATGAATCCAGCCAGTTGATCCAACGCATGATCAAACAGCAAAACAAACGCTCCGAAGAAAAGATCAAAGA
>CAYPIV010000225.1:0-1841 GCA_964410895.1 uncultured Ruminococcus sp.
GGTATTCGGAACCAAAATGCTGATGATGTCCCGTTCTTCTTCCACGGCACTGTCTACAAACTGCTCCAACAAGGAACCGTCTGCCAAGCGCGCACGGATCACGGTACCGCCGGTAGCACCCGCTTGCTTTGCCGTTTGCATCACGCGATCGGTATAGCCTTGGTTCACGCAGATCAAAGCCAAACTGTATTTATTGTCGTTCTTTTGCATCATTTCTTCTCCTTTCTCCGTCCCTTTTTCCGAAGGTTCGGAAGCCATACGGTTGACGATCTCCGCCGTGATGCGGTTTACCGCCGTCAGTGAGGTCACCATGGTCAATCCGCGGTACCCGGACACACCGCCGAAACTCTGCCCGAATTCATTGAAAAAGCTGTTCACGGTACCTTCACCGGCAAGACTGATCAAAATATCTTTGTCGTTGGTTCCGAGACCGAAAATATCCATCATTTCCGAAGGCGCCGTTCCGATCCCGACCGTTTGAAAATGGAATAAGATGTTTTTTTGTTTTAAAAAATCAAGATACGCTTTTCCTTTTCCGCGTTCCAAGATCGACAGTAAGATCTTCATTCGTTCCATGCAGAAGCCTCCTCATAGTAAATGATATCGTCCTTCATTTGGATCATTTCACTGTGCATCTTCTTACGCAAACTGCGCTGGCGGATCTGTCCCGTCAATCCCAAGACCTGAATGGTGATCAGCGGTGTCATGGCAATCAAAGCAACGATACCGAACGCGTCTTGCATAATATTACCGCCGAGCGCAGCGCAGGCACCGCGCGCAAATGGCAAAAGGAACGTTGTTGCCAACGCACCGCTGGCAACTCCGCCGGAGTCAAACGCGATTCCCGTATAGATCGGGGGAACCAAAAAAGAAATGCCGAGAGAAAGCGCATATCCGAATACCAAAAGCGGGAACAGCGGAACTCCGAACAGGATCCGCATCATGGAGATTCCGATGGAAACCGCAACGCCGATGGAAAGCGCAAGTCCGATGGATTTTTGCGAGATGGCTCCGTGCGTTACCTCTTCCACCTGCTTTTTCAAAGAGTGTACGGCAGGCTCTGCGGTAACAATAAAGTATCCCATGATCATGCCGACCGGGATCAAAAGATATTTGCCGTTCTTTGCAATTTCTTCTCCGATCAACTGCCCCGCAGGCATGAACCCGACATTGGCACCGGTCAAAAACAGAACCAATCCGACATATGTATAGACAAATCCGATGCTGATCTTCATGATTTGATGTACATGAAACCGTTTTGTGATCAACTGAAAGACCAAAAAGATCCCGACGATCGGCAAAAAAGCCATCAGCATTTCTTTCGCATAGGTCGGAATTGCCGTTAAAAACGCCATAAACGCTTCCTGCGTTGTGGCAATTTGCGGAAGTGCGGAAACCGTCTCTTCCGTTGCTTCCGGTTGAAAACAGATACTTAAGATCAAAACGGAAAGGATCGGTCCGATACTGCAAAGCGCAACCAACCCGAAACTGTTCTCGCCGGATTTTTTGTTATTTGCAAGCGTTGCCATACCGGCTCCGATCGCCATGATAAACGGCACGGTTACAGGACCTGTCGTCACTCCGCCGGAATCAAACGCGGTCGGAATAAACAAGTTCGGTGCAAAGCATGCCACGGTAAAAACGAGAATATAAAAAACGATCAGCAGTTTGGATAACGAAATGCCTTTGCGCATGCGGATGATCGCAATTGCCAGAAACACGCCCACACCCGCAGCCACACATAAAATCAACACCATATTCGGAATATTCGGCACTTGTTGTGCCAACACCTGAAGGTCCGGATATAACAATTAAAAGTCCTTTTTGTTTTTTCATAATCT
>CAYPIV010000226.1:0-1841 GCA_964410895.1 uncultured Ruminococcus sp.
CGTTGGTGTGCCAGCTCATGCGCGGCTGTATAGGGCAGGGTATAATCCGGAAAATGAACGTTGATGTTGGCTTCTCCGGTAAAGAAGGTATACACCCCCGTAATATGCGTGTAGGACATCGGTTCGCTGAGGAGGATCGGCTTGACCGGACTGTGAAAATCATCCACAAAATCATATTCCGCGGTATAGAGATCGTATGCATCCAAAAGATTTTCGGTCATTTTCGCATAGGAATAGGGCATAACCGAGGCACCGCTTTCCGAAAAAATGACATCGGGTGCCAAACGTTGCAATTCTTCTCGCAATTGTTCTGCGGTGGCGTACAGTTGTTCGGCGCTGACCTTTTCGCGGTCCAATCCCAATTTTTGATCCAAAGAGGGCACGGAATATCCTGCGGCAAACGTCCAAACAAAGCAACTCCAGATCAAAGACGCCGCAGACAGCAGAATGCCGAGAAAGACCGCGGCGGAATGCCATGAATGACAATATTTTTTGCAAGCGATCACGATCAAAACAATAACGAAAAGGGGAATCAACCAAACCAGCAATTCCGCCAAAGAAAAGGGAACAACGGTAGTGACGGTGGCAAGGACCTGTCGGAAAACAGAGGAGATCTTACGGTTGAACCAATCGGCAAAAGAGCTGTCGGTGCGAAACAGCAGATAGATCCCGCAACTGAAAAGTCCAAAGCAAAGGAACAGAACGCAAATGCGCGGCAACTTTTGCGGCGGTACGTCATGGTCGGTCTGTTTTAAGTTCTTGGTGTGCGGATCAATCGGCAGATCGGTTTGCATCGTTCGGATCCTCCTTTGAAAGCAAAATATCGGGTGGAACTTCGCCGAATACCGAACGCAGCAATTCGGAAAAATCGTCGGGCACGGGAGCGCAAAGAGAGATCTGTCTTTCTTCGGTCGGATGCGGAAAAGTTAACGTATAGGAATGCAGGGCATGCCTGGAAATGCATTCGGAGGGCATTCCGTAAAGATCATCTCCCGTGATCGGGTGTCCGATCGATGCAAAATGAACGCGGAGCTGATGAGTCCTCCCCGTGATGGGGAAGGCTTGTACCAACGTATGCCCGTTTTGATGCAACAATACTCGGTAAACGGTATGGGCTTCATCGGCGTCCGGTGCGTCAGCAGAGCAAGTTTCGCGCAAAATAATGCTTTGCGCCGTTCGGTGGAGGCATGCGTGAATTTCCCCGCCGGGGGCATTGATCTCGCCATCCAAAACTGCCAAATAGCTTTTTTGAATGCTTCCGTTTTGCATGTGGATCGCCATACGGGCGGCGGAGATCTTATTTTTCGCAACCAAAAGCAGTCCGCTGGTATTGCGATCCAAGCGGTTGACGGGACGAAAGACGAACGGAATGCCCTGCTTTGCATAGTGAAATGCCAAGGCGTTTGCCACCGTGTCGGTATAGTGCCCATGGGAAGGGTGCGTCGGCATATCGGCAGGTTTGGACGGAACGACCACTTCACTGTCCTCGTACAGAATGTCGATCGGAAGTTCTGTGGGGGCAATGTCGGCATTTTCGGTATCTTCGGTTTGTAATGTCAGCAGATCTCCCTGTCTTAAAAGATACCGTACCGTGACTTGTTTGCCGTTCACGCAGATCCCGTTTGGGGTATACTTTAAATGTTTCAACATCTTTGAGGAAAGGTGCAGCTGCTGCAAAAGAAATTTTCGAACGCATTGTCCGTCCTGTTCCCGTTCAATTCGGTATTGCAAATTTCTCCCCCCTTTGCTGTAAGCTCCATACTCTTATAGTATACCGTTTTTACTCGTGCAATGTAAGAATTTTTTGTGACGGATCGGAAAACCTTTTTCAAAACCGTCAA
>CAYPIV010000227.1:0-1838 GCA_964410895.1 uncultured Ruminococcus sp.
TTGTCACGTCCGGTGTAGGTAATATCAAAGGCTTTTGCAAATCCGTCTCCGAAGAAATGCGAAGTACCGCCCTGCAAAGCGACGCCGTTGTGCATCATCGGCTCAATGGTGTAGGTCTCTTCGGCACCGGCAAACTTTTCTTTTTCGGTCTTTTTCCCCGTGTAGGCGGGAATGGCAAGAGCTTCCGCATAAAAGTCCTCATATACGTGCAACATTTGCAATGTTTCCTTGCGGGCTTCCTCTTCCGTTTCGTGCATGGTATGACCTTCTTGCCACAGGAATTCCGAAGTGCGCAGGAAAGGACGGGTGGTTTTTTCCCAACGAACGACGTTGCACCATTGGTTATACAGTTTCGGCAGATCCCGATAAGACTGAATAATATTTTTAAAATGCTCGCAGAACAGGGTCTCCGACGTGGGACGAACGCACAAACGCTCACTCAGCGTATTTTCTCCGCCGACCGTCACCCAAGCGCATTCGGGGGCAAAACCTTTTACGTGATCCTTTTCCCGTTGCAAAAGACTTTCCGGAATAAACATCGGCATATATACATTTTCATGTCCGAGTGCTTTAAAACGGGCATCCAGATCCTTTTGAATATTTTCCCAAATGGCGTAGCCGTAGGGACGGAGGATCATGCAGCCCTTCACTCCGGAGTAATCCACAAGCTCGGCTTTTTTCACAACATCGGTGAACCATTGTGTAAAATCCGTATCCATGGAGGTGATTTGTTCTACCATTTTTTCCTTGTTTTTTGCCATGATGAACCTTTCTTGCCTGTACAAAATTCGTGCAGAACACATTGAAGCATAATATTACAGAATACATCTTTTATTATACTGCACATATGAAAAAATGTCAAGTCTTTTGCATCGGATTTCTTTTGGAAACGGGGATACTTGCCGATCCTTCTCTTTTTTGCGGGAAAATGCTTGACATTTGCAAAATAATTTGTTATGCTGATGGCGATGCCGTAAATGCGAACCGAGTCTTGCTTTTCAAGGAGTTGTTATGGGAATTTTAACTTACGAAGGAAATCGATTTTACATGGACGGAGACCCGTTTTTGATCGTTTCCGGCGCGATCCACTACTTTCGCGTTCCGCGCGAATATTGGTATGACCGACTTTTAAAGCTGAAAGAATGCGGTTTTAACTGCGTGGAGACCTATACCTGTTGGAATTTACACGAACCGAAGGAAGGGCAATTTGATTTTTCCGGTATGCTGGACATCGAAGCGTTTTTGCAAACGGCAAGCAGTCTCGGCTTGTACGTGATCCTGCGACCGGGACCGTATATTTGTGCGGAATGGGATCTCGGCGGACTTCCCGCATGGTTGCTTGCCGACCCGAAGATCGAACTGCGCTGTTATAATGAGCCCTATCTGTCCAAAGTGGAAGCGTACTATCGGGAGTTGGCGCAAAGGGTGCGCCCGTATTTGGCGGTCAATGGCGGAAATATCATATTGCTTCAGGTGGAAAATGAGTACGGCAGTTACGGAAATGATAAGAACTATCTTCGGGCAATTTTGAAACTGTATCGAAAATTGCATGTGGATTGTTTGTTCTTTACGTCTGACGGACCAACGTATACCATGCTGAACGGCGGAACACTTCCGGAATGCCTTGCGGTTGCCAATTTCGGCTCTTCGGTGGCGGAACATGCAAAGGTAATGGCGGAGATTCGTCCGGATCAGCCCTTTATGTGCGGAGAATATTGGGACGGTTGGTTTGAGCATTGGGGTGGAGAAGCACACCACCGTCCGATGCAGGAGATCGTCTCGGATTTTGAAGAGTTTATGCAAAACGATTGGTCGGTCAATGTTTATATGTTCCACGG
>CAYPIV010000228.1:0-1812 GCA_964410895.1 uncultured Ruminococcus sp.
CTTTCGTGTTCCCAATCCAAATAATTGAGTTGGATCTGTACAAAATCCACCTCCGGATGCTCGGTCAAAATCCGATCCAAAAGCGCTGCACTGTCGTGGAACGAAAAACCGATGTTCTTGACTCGCCCTTCCGATTTCAGTCGGGAAAGAAAACCGAAACTGTCCAATCGGGTGGCAATTTCATAATATTCTTCGCAAAGCGTGTGGATCAAATAATAATCAAAATAATCAACACCGCATTTTTGCAACTGTTCCTCAAAAATGCGTTCCTGATCCCCCGGCTGTTTCAATTTCATGGTAGGCAACTTATCGGCAAGAAGGAACGCATCACGCGGATGGCGCCGCACCAAAGTTTCCCGCACGGCGATCTCGCCTTGGTACTGATGATACATGTACGCCGTGTCAAAGTAGCAAAACCCTTTTTCCAAATACGCATCCACCATCTCGCAGACCATGTTCAAATCCACGGAGGTAGCGTCATTCGGATCTTTCAGGGGCAGTCGCATCATTCCGAATCCCAATTTTTTCATTTTTCTCTCCTGAATCAAATCTTTTTTCGCAGGCAAACTTCACCGCTGCACGGCATGATCCGCAGCATGGCGGCAAAACGGGGACAACGGGCAAGAGGAACATCCGGGTGAACGAGCCGTGCAGATCTCCCGACCGAATTGCACGATGCGATGACAAAAATCACTTTGCTCTTCTTTCGGGATCAGCGGATCCAAAATACGCTCTGCTCGGTAGGGGTCTTTCATCTGCTCCGGATACATCCCGATCCGTCCGCAAATGCGGATGCAATGGGTGTCGGTCACCACACCGCCCTTTCGGTAGATATCTCCGAGCAAAAGATTGGCGACCTTTCGCCCGACTCCCGGAAATTTCAGCAATTCTTCCATGGTATCCGGCAGAATGCCTTGATAGTTTTGGATCAGCATGGCACAAGCATCTTTGGTATTGCGTGCTTTCACATGGTAGAGTCCGCACGGTCGAATATAGCGCTCAAGCGTTTCAAGATCCGCATCGGCAATTGCCTGCGGCGTCGGAAGATCGCGGAACAGTGTGCGGCAAACCGCATTCACCCGTGCATCCGTGCACTGTGCGGAAAGCCGTGCCATAATCAAAAGTTTCCACGGTTCTCCATCCCATTCCAACGCGCAAACAGCTTGCGGGTAGATCTCCTTGAGTTTTCGGACGACTTGCGCCATACACTCTTTTTTTTGCCGTTCGGTCATATCTTCCCGTTCGCATCCTTTCCGCACCGGTCGTGCCCGCAAGCTCGGCGACTGCTCTTTTGTACTCAACAAGGTTTCTTTTGTTGCCGACACCATATTTTCATGACCAAACGGTGCGGCAACAACTTGGTCAAGCGAACTTGCATCCGGATCCGAAGTCCGCACACCGAAACATCTCTTCCTTTTTTCATGTCTTGCAAAGCACGTCTGACAACCTGCGTCGGCGTATAAAAATGATTGTAATACGTAATGGTGTTATCGGTCACTGCATGATCGAAAAATTCGGTTCGGACCCATCCCGGGCAGACCGCCATAACGCGAATCTTGCGCGGTTTCCATTCGGCATTCAACGCGCGGCTGAAGCTGAGGATAAACGCCTTTGTCGCACCGTAAATATTGATATACGGAACCGGTTGGAAAGAAGAGAGGGAATCCAACATATAAACTTGACTGCCTTCCGTCAAATACGGAAGCGTTACATGCGTCATTTCCACATAAGCGGTCACATTCAGATCGATCATATTCCGATAGGTCTCCATATCGATCTCTCCGAATGCTCCGAAGCGACCGACGCCGCTTG
>CAYPIV010000229.1:0-1810 GCA_964410895.1 uncultured Ruminococcus sp.
TGGACAACATTCGATACGGTATGTTGGAAGCAACGGACGAAGCCTGCATTCGTGCGGCACAGCTTGTCGGTGCGCATGATTTTATCACGCGTTTGCCGAACGGTTACGAAACGGAACTTTCCAATAACGGCGCAAATCTTTCCCAAGGACAGCGTCAGCTGATCGCAATTGCCCGCGCGGCAGTTGCCGATCCGCCGGTTATGATCTTGGACGAAGCAACTTCGTCGATCGATACTCACACGGAAGCGATCGTACAAAAAGGAATGGATGCTTTGATGAAAGGCAGAACGGTATTTGTGATCGCGCATCGGTTGTCTACGGTAAGAAACTCCGATGTGATCATGGTGTTGGATCACGGTCACATCATTGAACGCGGAAGTCATGAAAAACTGATCGCGGACAAAGGACAGTACTATCAGCTTTACACCGGCGCATTTGAATTGGAATAATTCCAGAAGCTGTTTCCTTTGAAATTCCCGAAAGCGGGAAGAATTATTGAAAGAGAATTTTCGAACGGGCAGGATCCGGTACGGTGAGAAGGTGTTCCCGTTCGGTCATTGAATCGTGAAAGCCAAGATCAAACGATCTTGGCTTTTTCGTTTGGTTCGAAAAAACATCGGCGGGACACTGTCGGGATCGTTTTTTTTTGCAACATTCAAACGCAAGTCCGTTGCAAGGCGAACCCCGTTTTTCGAAATCGGCAACTCTTCGGTTACGAACGGAAAAAAGAAGATCGGTGTTTCAAAAAACGAAAAAACGGTTGACAAACGCTTTTGTATAGAGTATAATAAGGTGACAAGCGTAATATTACAGATGTTACCTTATCTGATTCTTCAATGCGGTTTCCAAATTACGGTTAGATGATTTCGGAGGAACGACGATATGAAGCAGATCATTCAAATCAACCATCTCAACAAGTCTTTCGGAACGGTTCACGCGGTTCGCGACCTGAGTTTTTCCGTTACGGAGGGCTCGCTGTTTGCCTTTTTGGGGGTAAACGGTGCGGGAAAATCCACCACGATCCGCATGCTGTGCGGGCAACTGCCGAAAGACAGCGGAAGTATTGTGATCGATTCGCAGGATCTTGACACCGCTTCGAACGAGATCAAGCGGAAGATCGGGGTGGTCTTTCAAGATTCCGTTTTGGACAGTGCGCTTTCGGTTTTGGATAATTTGGAAAGCCGCGCAGCATTATACGGGATCGTCGGGGATGCGTTTTACGCAAGGCTTGCAGAACTTTCCGAGCTGTTTTCGTTATCGGATCTGTTGCAGCGCACGACCGGAAAACTTTCCGGAGGGCAACGGCGCAGGATCGACATTGCAAGGGCATTGTTGCACCGCCCCAAACTTTTGATCTTGGACGAACCGACGGCGGGATTGGATCCGCAAACGCGAAAAACACTTTGGGATATCGTTTCCAAGCTGCGAAAAGAAGAGGGAATGACGGTGTTTTTGACCACGCACTATATGGAGGAGGCTGCGGAGGCGGAGAACGTTGTGATTTTGGACGGCGGAAAGATCGTTGCGCAAGGGTCTCCGTTGGAATTGAAAAATACGTATACCGGAGATTCTGTTACTTTGTACGGTGCGGAGGAGGACAGTGTGAAACAGCTTGGGGTGCGTTATGAAGCGATTCCGGGAGCATATCGTTTGTCCTTGCCGAACACGCAAGCGGCAACGGATTTGATCCTGCGGTATCCGGAGATGTTTTCGGATTATGAGATCGTCAAAGGCAATATGGATGATGTATTTTTGGCAGTAACCGGCAAAAAACTTTCCGGGGGGACAGAAAAATGAAAACGATATCGGT
>CAYPIV010000230.1:0-1810 GCA_964410895.1 uncultured Ruminococcus sp.
GCCGTGACCATGAAAAAAATGGGGGTGGAGTTTACGTTCCTGTCTCCCGATTGTTCGGAAGAAGAATTGCAGGCGGCTTTTCGTCCCAATACCAAGGCGGTTTTCGGTGAAACCATAGCAAACCCCGCTTTGACGGTTTTGGATATCGAAAAATTCGTAAAAGCCGCACATGCCAACGGTGTGCCGCTGATCGTGGACAATACGTTTGCTACCCCGATCAACTGCCGTCCGTTTATATGGGGAGCGGATATCGTGACGCATTCCACAACCAAATATATGGACGGTCACGGTGCTGCCGTCGGCGGCTGTATCGTCGATTCCGGAAATTTCGATTGGATGAAATACCGTGAAAAATTCCCCGGACTTTGCACCCCGGATGACAGCTATCACGGAATCGTTTACGCGGAAAAATTCGGGCAGGGCGGAGCATTCATCACAAAAGCGACCGCACAGTTGATGCGGGATTTCGGTTCCACACCTGCTCCGCAGAGCGCATTTTTGCTGAACCTCGGGTTAGAGAGTTTGCACGTTCGCATGGAACGTCATTGCGCAAATGCGTTGGCGGTTGCCAAGTTTTTGGAATCGCACGAAAAGATCGATTGGGTGAATTATGCCGGATTGCCTTCCAATCGCTACTATGATCTTGCAAAAAAATATATGCCGAACGGGACCTGCGGTGTTGTCAGTTTCGGTGTGCACGGCGGAAGAGCCGCGGCGGAAACTTTAATGAAACACCTTCGCTTGGCAGCGATCGAGACCCATGTTGCCGATGCGCGCACCTGTTGCTTGCATCCGGCAAGCACCACACATCGTCAAATGAACGAGCAAGAACTGATCGCCGCCGGCGTACCCGGTGACTTGGTGCGCCTTTCCTGCGGTTTGGAAAGTGCCGACGACCTGATCGCCGATCTTGCACAGGCTTTGGAGCATGTTTCCGTGTAAGCCGTTTCTCGGCGGGAAACGCAGGTCCAAAAGCCGCTAAGCAGAACGAAATTCAGGATATCAACCGATCCGAACCGAATTCGGATTTCAGGGATAAAACAGAAATTGAAGGAAACAACATCATGCCGATTAAAATACCGAATCAACTCCCCGCAACGCAAACGTTAGCCAATGAAAATATCTTTGTCATGACCGAAACCCGGGCAAGCACGCAGGATATTCGGCCGCTTCAGATCTTGCTTTTGAATCTGATGCCGACCAAGATCGATACCGAGACCCAGCTGTCCAGATTGCTCGGAAATACACCGTTGCAGGTAGATTTGACTTTGATGCACACCCGTTCACACCATTCCAAAAATGTTTCGAAAGAGCATTTGTTGGCATTCTACTGCACGTTCGATGAGATCCGCCACCGCTATTTTGACGGACTGATCATTACGGGCGCTCCTGTGGAACAAATGGAATTCGAAGAAGTGGAATATTGGGATGAACTTTGCGAGATCATGCAATGGAGCACAACGCACGTACAAAGTACGTTTCATATCTGTTGGGGGGCGCAAGCAGGGTTATACTATCATTTCGGAATTCAAAAGCATTTGCTTCCGGAAAAATTGTTCGGCATTTTTCCGCACACCGCCGATTATAAACGCTCGATCTTGTTGCGCGGATTTGACGACGTGTTTTATGTTCCGCATTCCAGACACACGACCGTATTGCGGGAAGATGTGGAAGCCGTTCCGAAATTGAAGATCTTGGCTTCCTCGGAGCAGGCGGGCGTTTTTGCGATCAGTACTTCGGGGGGCAGACAGATCTTCATCACAGGACATCCGGAGTATGATCCGCTGACGTTGCAAAAGGAATATTTGCG
>CAYPIV010000231.1:0-1787 GCA_964410895.1 uncultured Ruminococcus sp.
TGTTGAAACGGTATGAAACTCCGTATGAAATTTTTCGGTGCGAAGAATTTGAAATGGATCTGTTTCCGGGATTGTCCGAGCATACGCGTGCCATGCTGGAGAAAAAGGATCTGTATTCGGCATCCAAGATCTACGAAGCTTGCGAGAAATATAAGATCCGTATTTTGACGTACAGTGATGCATGTTACCCGAATGCGTTGCGTGAAATTTCGGAACCTCCCGTTTTGCTGTATTATCAGGGAACGATTCCCGATTGGAACCGGTGTCTGAGCATCGGTGTGGTCGGAACCAGAAAAATGACTGCATACGGTCTGCGGTTTGCGTATAAAATAGCCTATGAAATGGCGGCTGTCAACACGATCGTGGTCAGCGGTATGGCGTCGGGGATCGACGGAGTCGCTGCGGCAGCCGCGTTGGCGGCACACGGCAAGACCGTTGCCGTGTTGGGATCCGGTCTTGACTGCATTTATCCCGCCCATCATCGTCGATTGCGCGATCGGATCATTCAAAGCGGGATCGTACTGTCCGAGTATTCTCCCGGAACGCAGATCAAACCGTACCATTTCCCGGTCCGCAACCGAATTATCAGCGGACTTTCCCAAGGAACGGCGGTCGTGGAAGCCGGTGCGGGAAGCGGTTCGCTGATCACGGCACGGTTGGCAATGAAACAGGGAAGAGATGTTTTTGCCGTACCATCCAACATCGGACGAGACGGTGCGGACGGTGCCAACGAGCTTTTGCGGGAAGGAGCTTCCTTGGTTTTGGAAAGCGAGGACATTTTAGATCGTTATCAATATATCTACGTTCAAGCTTTGCGTTTGGAACGGTTGCCGGATGCCAAAAAGCACTCTTCGGCAAATTTGAACGATCTGCAAAATTTGGGAGTAGCCGTATTTCGAAGTTCCGATCAACGAAAAGGCGGAGCTCCGTATATCCCGATCGCGGACCCCGATCTTTCGGGAACTTGCCCGATCGATCCGCTTGTTGAGGAGAATGCGCCCGTGCGTGACGTTCCCGTTACCGCTCCTGCGGTTTCGGCTTCTCTGAAAAGGCATTCCCGCGGTCCTGTATCGAATTCAAATGCGGAAATGCGTACCGTGGAGCTTGCTCCGCAACAAGAATCGCAGACGGAGCGTTCTGCGGATCCGGCATCCCTGTCTCCCATCCAACGGGAGATCTTGAAAGCGATGCCTGCGGATCGATCGGTTTCGGCAGATCAGCTCAGTCATTTGGCGTATCCTTACAGCGATATCATTGCGGCATTGACCGTATTGGAGATCATGGGATGGATCGAAAAGCTTCCGGGCGCGTTGTACCGGAAGTGTGGAACCGCGTAAACAGAAAGGAAAAAACATGGCACATAATTTGGTTATTTTGGAGTCTCCTTCCAAAGCACTGACCGTAAAAGGGTATTTGGGAAGCAACTATAAAGTGATCGCTTCCTACGGGCATGTGCGCGATCTTCCGAAAAGTTCCTTGGGAGTAGATATTGAAAACGATTTTGCGGCGCACTATATCAATATTCGCGGAAAAGGCGACTTGATCAAGGAGATCAAAAAAGAGGCAAAATCGGCGAATAAGATCTTTCTCGCAACCGACGATGATCGCGAAGGCGAAGCCATTGCATGGCACTTATCGGTTGCGCTCGGCATTCCCGTGGAAAAGACACAGCGGATCTGCTTTAACGAAATTACCAAAACGGCTGTGAAAGCCGCAATCAAAAATCCGCGAACCATTGACATGGACCGCGTAAATTCTCAGCAGACCAGACGGATCTTGGACCGTAT
>CAYPIV010000232.1:0-1780 GCA_964410895.1 uncultured Ruminococcus sp.
ACCTCCCATAACGCATCCGGAGGTTGCTTTTTTTGAACCCGAAAACGAGCAGATCAGTTTTTGCAATTGCGAAAATGCCGAGCAATTGACCCCTTACGAGGGCGAAGAGATCATGGAATCTATCTTGGAAAGCACACCGGAAAGGACCGAATGTTCCGCACCGGAAAGCCCCGATTCTGACCACGGGACAGAATTTTCCGAATCCGAACAACCGGATCGCGGAAAAGGATCCCCTCCCCCGACTCTAACAAACCGAACGGCAACTTTGCAAAAGCAGAAGCGAAATCCCTATATTCGCCGCACACGTGCCTGTCGCGTTGCCCTCTATCGTACCCCACAGGACGAAATGCCGCTTGACTATGCGGAAAGTTGCTCCACGCACGGTGCCACGTGGCGGACCCTTGCGGTCGGAAGTTTGATCTTTCTTGCTGTCGGAGGAATGCTGTGGTACCGTTGTTTTTCCCACAACAAAACGGACCGAAAGCGAAAAAACGAACCGTAAACCAAGAGACTTTCACCGCTCGATCGGATCCGTCAAAAAAGCTCCCCTTTTCGAGAACGGTTGCAACGGCGGCATTTTTCATGCGTTCACAAAAAAAGAGACGTTTTTTGAAAATGTCTCTTTTTTTGATCGCCGCATTGATTTCAAGAATTTCGATGTGGGCAGGATTTTTTCATCCTTACTGTAAAAATGAAAACGGGTTACACAAAAATACGACCGAAAGCGTCCCCAAGATTACACCGATCCATTGTTTGCGATTTAATTTTTCGCGGAAGAAGATCATCGCGGCAAGCGTAGTCAGCACCAATCCTCCGCCGTTCACCAACGGAAAAAATACGGCACTGTCCATAACGCCCGAAAGATACAGATTCAACTTATGATTGACGGCAATGCAAATACCGCCAAGAATCGTGCATACCAGCAATCCGATGCTTTTCCGACGGTCACTATACGGATCTGCGGCAGATGTTGCCTTGGAACAGTTTCGATCTTTTCCCCACATCAACAAAGTAAAGGCAAGTGACAGGAGAAACGATGCCGCAAACGCAATGACCAAAAAGATGTTCAATTCACTTTTATAAGAAGAACTTTGATGTACCTTTTGCATAATGCCGATGCATCCGTTCAAGATCATAGACAGCAACGACATTAACAGCCACCGAAAGGAAGCTCCTTTTTCGTCTTTCTGCTTATCAACTGCCAAGAAAAAGCTGATCACCATCAAAATGATCCCGACGATATGCGCCCAAACGAGTTTTTCGTTAAAAAACAGGGCTCCGGAAAGGGCGGATATTAACGTTGCACAGGAGATCACAACGGTCGTATAGGACATCGGTCCCATTTCCAACGCTTTCAGGTTGGTAATGGTTTGTAAAGTAGCAACCACCCCGAATAGAATTCCGAAGAGCCAAGTGAATGTCGAAGCTTGTCCGATCCCTCCCCATACGAGCAGGACGATTGCCGAAACCAAGGAGATCAGCGTATTAAAGATCCACGGCGCAAGCTTTTTTCCGATGGTACGTTCCGCAAAAAGTTTGCGAATCATGGTCGCCAGCAAAGCGGCGGTCATTGTCATTGCAAGTGTAAAGACCAATTCTGCCATTTTTGATTGTTTCCTCCAAAGTAATTGCGATCCTTCCGCAGGACACGAAAGGACCGCTTGCGGATGTGTGTTGTCGATGCAAACATCGTATTTGCCTTATTTCAACTCCACCACAGTGACACCGCCGTCTCCTTCTCCGTATTTTCCGATCCGGAAATTCGCGATCCGGCTGTCTT
>CAYPIV010000233.1:0-1777 GCA_964410895.1 uncultured Ruminococcus sp.
CTTCGTCCGGGACGTTTTGACCGTCAAGTGACCGTAAACTATCCCGATATTAAAGGGCGCGAAGAGATCTTAAAGGTTCATGCTCGGAATAAACCGCTGGAAGAAAGCGTCGATTTTAAAAAGATCGCGCAGACAACGGTAGGGTTTACCGGTGCGGATCTTGCAAATCTGTTAAACGAAGCCGCTTTGCTGGCTGCAAAAAAAGGTAAGAACCTGATCGGAATGGAAGATATCGAGGAATCCTTTATGAAAGAATTGCTCGGTCCTCAAAAGAAATCGAAGATCCGAACCGAAAAAGAAAACAAGTTGACCGCTTTTCATGAAGCCGGGCATGCGGTGGTTTCGTATTTCTGCAAAAATACCCATCCCGTGAAACACATTACCATCATTCCCGCAGGACGTGCCGGCGGCGTTACGGTCAGCGTACCGGAAGAGGACGTTTCCTACGGAACCCGCGGCGGTATGTTGGATGATATTCGCATGAGTCTCGGAGGACGCATTGCCGAAGAATTGGTGATGGATGATATTTCCACCGGTGCTTCCGGAGACATTCAACAGGCAACCAAAGTTGCGCGGAACATGATCACCCGTTACGGCATGAGCGAGCGTCTCGGAACGGTTTTGTACGACTCCGAGCATTCTCGCGATGAGATCTTTTTGGGACGCGATTTCAGCTCCGGTGCCAATTATTCCGAGCAGACCGCCGCTGCGATCGATGAGGAGATCCGCGCGGTGATCGCCTCCTGTTATGCCGATGCCAAGCAGATCTTGGAAACGCATATGGACCGCTTGCAGTTCGTGGCACAGTATTTGCTGAAGCATGAAAGTATGGACGGCGATCAGTTTATTGCCGCAATGCGGGCAGAGGCGACCGAGGAAGAACTTCTGGCAATTGCCGCAGAAAAAGCGGAAAAGAGTCGGCTGGACAACGAGCGCCGTGCCGAGCAGCAGGCAAAGGACGCATCCGACTCCGAACGTCAAGAGGAGTATTCCCATGATACGGACGGGGAAGAGCCGAGCGGTTCCGAACCATCGGACACGGCTCCTTCCGAGGATGATCCGTCCCGTTAAATACAAAATACCGATCCGCCGTGTGGTTTTTCAGCCATACGGCGGATCGGTATTTCCGGTAACGATCCCGAAAGAGCGCTTCCGGATCTTTCATCGAACCGGATCCGGTTCGAACGCTTTCTTTTTTTAAAATCTTTGCAATGTCAGATCGATTTTTAAGATCACAACAGCTTATTTTACCATACTTTGCGCACGTTGTCAATAAAAATATGTGAAAATGATACAAAATACGCGTTTTGAACAAAATAAAATTAGTAAATTCATATAATATGCCAATTGAAATCTCCGAAATGATGTGCTACAATAAGGGTGCAAGAGAAAAAGACGAAAGGAGGACGGTCCAATGTACAGATAATGCTTGACTTTCCCGTGTGCGGATCTTGCGGTCGTTTCGGTGTATGATTCCCCGTAGATAGTGTGTGATGTGTGTGAATGTGTGCGTGAGAGAGAACGGCAAGAAAAAACGGTTTGTTTGAGATCCGTTGCGGAAAGTCGTGGGTGCGTCTTATCGCGAGAGTCGTGAAAACACAAGGGATTCTCCTTAGAGAAGTGATGTTGCAGATTGGTGTTTTCGAACGGTGTGTTTGCAGATGAGACGGAGTTTGCAGAAAGAGAGGATTACAAAGGATGTTAGATATCAACAGTGCGCGGAAGCGGCACTTGGAACGGTGAGAAAGATCCGTTGTCAAGTGCCGCTTCTTTTTTT
>CAYPIV010000234.1:0-1770 GCA_964410895.1 uncultured Ruminococcus sp.
CGACCGCATCGATCTCGTCGATAAAGATGATGGAAGCGGGAGATTTTCTTGCGGTTTCAAACAAATCTCTTACACGCGACGCACCGACGCCGACGTACATTTCCACGAAATCCGATCCGGAGATGGAATAAAACGGTACGCCCGCTTCTCCCGCCACTGCTTTTGCCAGCAATGTTTTACCGGTACCGGGAGGGCCCACTAACAAAACGCCGTGCGGAATTTTGGCACCCAACCGCGTAAATTTGGCAGGATCCTTTAAAAATTCCACAATTTCGACCAATTCCTCTTTTTCCTCGTCCGCACCGGCAACGTCTCGGAAAAGGACCCGATTTTTGTCATCGGCGGCAGGAGTTTTGACGCGTGCGCGGCTGAAAGAATTGAACTTTCCGCCTCCGCCCTTACTGCTCATTTGACGTGCGAACACAATATACGCGACCACGATTAAAACGATCACGATCAATCCCGGGAGAAATGCAAGCCACCAAGGAGTTTCGGTTGCGGGTTGCGGCTCATAGACCGTGATTAAGCCGCTTGCAATCTGTTCTTGGATCGTTTCCCCGAGATCGCTGTGGAACATATCAAAACTGCGCAACTTATAGGAAATTTGAGAGTTATCCTTTAATGTCAGCGTCAACACATTTTTTTCGCTGATGACCACTCCCGTGACTTCTTCACGCTGAAAATACTCAATGACCTCTTTATAGGTAATGGTTTTCTGCGTTGTGCCTCCGCTGTACAATGCAGAGACCGCCACAATGATCACCGCAAATAAAATTACATAGAACAGAAGCTCTTTCAGGAAACTTTTCTTCTTCATTCGATTCCTCCGCGTTGTTGTGTTTTCATGCTTTATTTTTGATATACACTCGGTTTTAAAACGCCGATGTACGGGAGATTTCTGTATTCTTCGTCATAGTCTAAACCGTATCCGACCACAAACGCGTCCGGAATGATCCTTCCGGCATAATCCGCGTTTAAAGCGACCTGCCGACGCTCCGGTTTATCCAACAGCGTACAGCACCGAACGCTGTGCGCACCGCGATCGGCAAGCAAATGCTTCAGCTTTTCCAACGTCCGTCCGCTGTCAATGATATCCTCTACCAAGATCACGTCCGCATCGGTCACGTCGCGTTTCAAGTCCAAATGGACCTGAATAAAGCCGGAACTTTCCGTTCCCGCACCGTACGAGGAAACTTTCATAAACTCCAACTCGCACGGAAGTTTGATCCTGCGGATGAGATCGGCTGCAAACAAGATCGATCCTTTTAAGATGATCACAAAAATCAATTTTTTATCGGATGTACGGTAATCCTCGGTGATTTGGGAAGCCAAGCGCTCGCAAATGGCTGTCAGCTCCGTTTCGTTGATCAAAACCGTTTCGATATCCTCATGTATGGAATTCATTTTTTTAAGTCCTTTCTCAAATTCATCTGCGAAAATGCAAAGAGCGCGTCGGACAAGATCCGAATACGGACCGCCGTTCCGTTTGTCGGCAACCCGTCCCGCTTTCCGATCAAAGGTGCCCAAACAATCCCTTCCGAGTCACACAGCAACGGCAAACCGTCACGGATCGAGGGCGGAACTTTTTCCGCATTGTAAAGTTTGCGCAGCTTTCGATGCATTCCGCCGATCAACACCGTATCTCCCGCCTGTTTGGTACGAAAGAAGAGCGTATCATTCATTATAACAGAAATTTCATTTGAATTTATAGTACATGCTGTTGATAAATTGTTAACTTTTTCGATCTCGATCCGAATTCCGAGAGTGGGA
>CAYPIV010000235.1:0-1738 GCA_964410895.1 uncultured Ruminococcus sp.
CCAATACCTACGCGGGAAGCGGAAATCAGTTCTATTTTACCATGCGGGAGGGGGACGTCCGAACCGGCCGTATCTTTTACAAGATCTCCGTCTCGGGCGAATATCGGTATTCGATCTTATTTTCAAATCGGATCGACAGCACCTATTCGGACGGCTCGGTAAGCCGCAAAAATCTCATTTGCGACCGTTGGAAGATCCACAATGCAAAGATCGGTAAGTGTAAGCGAATCAACGCCGTAAAAGACGTTTCCGAAATGACGGTTGCCGATGAAAATGAAACGGCGGATGCGGACATTCTTGTTTCGGATTTTCGAGATCTGACCTTTCACGGTCAAAAGCACAAAGATGTTATGCCGGGGGAATTCTTTTCCTCCGATCCGATCGCGTTTGATTTTGCAATTGACGAATATCTGTGTTTGGAGATCACATTTTCCGGTACGATGATCCCGTATCATCCGGAAAGCTTGCTGCCGGTTTTTATTCGGGAAAACGGAACTTGGAAGTATTCCAAAGAGATGCCTTTTGCGGGAATGATCGGTTGTGACAGAACGGTCAAGGGGAGGATCGCATACCTTGGCGATTCCATAACGCAAGGCATCGGAACGCCGATCAACTCTTATCGGCATTGGAATGCCGTTTTATCCCGAAAGATCGGCGATGAATATGCTTTTTGGAATTTGGGGATCGGATACGGGAGAGCAAATGATGCTGCATCCGACGGTGCGTGGCTGTATAAAGCAAAGCAAAACGATATTCTGTACGTTTGTTACGGTGTAAACGATATTCTGCAAGGGCAAACGGAAGAACAGATCCGATTGGATCTGACCGCGATCGTTACCGTTTTGAAAGAAAACGGAAAAAAAGTGATCTTACAGACGGTTCCTCCTTTTGATTACGTAGGCGAAGAGATTCAAAAATGGGAGCGGATCAACGTTTACATAAAAACGGTCCTGAAAAACGTCGTGGATCGTGTGTTTGACAATGTCCCTCTCCTCGGCGCAGGAGAGCATTTGCATATTGCCAAATTCGGAGGACATCCGAACGAGGTCGGATGTGCGGCTTGGGCGGAAGCGCTGTACGCGGACATTCAAGATTTCCTGTGATAAAGGGATCTGTCGGATCGGTGGCTTTTTCCGCCGATGCAAAGTTTTCGGTAAAAGAATTGTCGCATTGCCGATCTCGGCAAAGATCCGATCCCGAGGAGAGTCCGGTCACGCTCGGCCGTACGGTAAAAACAAACGGAAATCTTTCGAATAACGGAAAATGAACGAAATAACGGAGAACAAAGAATGAAAGTTCTTTTATTTGCTGTCAATGCCTCTTTTGCGCATACCAACCTCGCCATTCGGTGCTTGCGGGAACCGCTCGAGCGGGACGGTTTTGAAACGGTCTTGTTGGAGCGGACCGCAAAGGACCGTCATTCTCACATTTTGGAGTCCCTATATCAAGAGCGGGCGGCGGTGTACGGCTTTTCCTGCTATATTTGGAATCTGGAAGAAATGCTTCGTTTGGCACAGGCTTTGCATTTGTTACTTCCTAAGAGCAAGATCGTGTTCGGCGGACCGGAAGTCAGTTACGGGGTGGAACGGTTTGAATCCATGTCTTTCATCGATGCCATCGTATGCGGAGAAGGCGAGGAGGCGTTTCCGAAACTCTGCCGGGATGTGCGTGACGGGATCCCGTTTTCCCGTGTGATCCGCGGAACTGTGTCCGATACCTTTCCGACAAGCGGAATTTT
>CAYPIV010000236.1:0-1709 GCA_964410895.1 uncultured Ruminococcus sp.
CAATTTCATATTCCGCACTCCTCTCCCATCAGCACGCGAAATCCGCAGGCAATGACGCGTTCTTTTTCGGCATCGCTCAGATCGGATGCCAATACGCGGCGTACAAATTCCCCTTTCAGAGAAACATCGTAACGGTATTCCTCCGGACGGACGGACAGCTTGGTTTCATCGGACAGCTTTGCAAAATAGAACCGTTCCGACAGCAGAGCGGTCAGTTGTCCGATATCTTTGGCAAGCGTGTCTTCGCAGGCGCCGCAAAGAATGACTTTTACCAGATCCGATGCCGGGATCTTTGCTACGGCATCCGTCAGCCGATTCTCAATTTGCAATCGGGAGGAAAGTCCCGTGATATCACAGGAAACGGTGTGCAGAGTACGCTTCGCCAACGGAACGAATCGGTGGCGAACGATCTGATTCTCAATTTCCAACAGCACGTATCCTTTTTTGCCGCATTCGTCAAATCCGCGTCCTTCCAAGCATCCGCAGTAACAAGCCAGCCCGCGGTCGTCCAACTGCGCAGTGCGGTATTCATGTAAATGCCCGAGCGCCAAATAGTCGATCCCTTTATTTTTCAAAAGACGCAGGCGAACGGTATTTTCCTGCTCTTTTCCGGCACCCACGCGTTCTTGCCCGTGCAGCATGACGATGTTGACGTCTTTTTTGTTTAGGGAGAGACTTTCTTCGTTCGGTACTTCGCTGCCGGTAATGGTTACTTCGCCGAAAGAGTAGGATTTCCAACCGTTTCCGAAGAGATACAGGTTCGGAAGCGGTTCTGCGGATTGCAACAGCTCTTCACTGCGATCGTGATTTCCGGCAATGTAAAAAAAAGCGAGGTTCGGGTGGGAGGCGATCAGATCTTTGACATATCGTGACGTTCTTTGCGTTACGCGTTTGCTGTCAAACAGATCTCCGCTGATCAAAATGGCGGAAACACCGCCCTCATCGGCAATGCGGATGAGTTTTGCAAAGGTCGAAAGAATTTCGTTTTTGCGTTCTTTTGCCTGCGCGGCGGAAAAATTGGATTCCATGGGGGAATCCAAATGCAAATCGGCACAGTGAATCAGCTTCATGACGGTTTCTCCTTGGTGGGATAAAAAGGATCGAAAGTTCTGCTCTCAGTATAGCACAGTTTCTCGGAAATAGCAAGGAAAAAGCCCTCTTTTTTGAAAAAACAAGGCGGCTTTTCTTCGACGGTGATTGACAAATTACCGTTGTATGTGTATAATAAAAGGACAAGAATGATCGAAAGGATTGACAAAACATGAAAAAAAGTATTTTGCGGAATTATGCCCGTTTGATTGCGGTCATGGGCGGAAGAGTTCAAAAGGGACAGGATGTGAACATTATTGCCGGATTGGATCAACCGGAATTCGTTACGATGGTTGCCGAGGAGTGCTACCGACTCGGTGCGCGCAAAGTAACCGTGGATTGGACCTATCAGCCGCTTGAAAAACTGACCAATAAAAAAGCATCGCAGGCAACGCTTTCCAGAGTGGAAAAATGGCAGGAGGAAAAGCTTGCGCATCAAGTAAAAACGCTTCCGGTCCGGATCTACTTGGAGTCCGATGATCCGGACGGTCTGAAAGGCGTCAATCAAGCCAAAATGTCCAAGGTGTCGCAGGCACGGTATCGAGTGATCAAGCCGTACCGAGACGCGATGGAAAATAAATATCAATGGTGTATTGCCGCGGTTCCCGGAGCTGCGTGGG
>CAYPIV010000237.1:0-1700 GCA_964410895.1 uncultured Ruminococcus sp.
ACCGATATTATCGGCGCTGCCATTCGCGCATACATCAACGCGGTCAATAAGATCGTATATGAGGAAGGCTAAACCATGAAATTCTCCTTTTCCACAAAAGGTTGGCACGGAAAAAGCTTTGATGAGTTTTGCGAGATCGCGCAAACTTTAAAATACGACGGAATTGAACTTCACAATATTAAAAATGAACTGTTTACGGCACGGGACGGTGCTTTTCACGGATATGCTGCGGCTGCGACCAGAAGAATGTTGCTTGAAAAAAAGTTGTCTTTGGTTTGTTTAGACGCGATCTGCAACTTCGGCGATCCCGATACGTCCGCCGAGGCACTTGCGGAAATTCGGCAATGTATTGCGTACGCTTCCGCGTTACACATTCCGTATCTTCGTTTGAAAGCATATGCAAAAACATCCGAGCCGTCCGAAAGTCTTTTGCCCTGTGCGATCTCCGTGTTGGAAGAGATCCTGCCGGAAGCAGAGGAACATTCGGTCACATTATTGATCGAAACGTCCGGATTATTTGCGAATACTGCGGTATTGCGTGAGGTGCTGGACCGTTTTGCGTCGGATTCTCTTGCCGCACTTTGGAATTTTTCCGCCGCCTATTTCAGTGCCGGGGAAAGTGCGGAACAGGTCATTCAAAATTTGGGAGCTTATGTTCGGCATGTCCACATCAGTGACGCCAAGCAAACGGCAAACGGATCGGAATACTGTATGGTCGGAGAGGGAGATCTGCCGTTGAACGAAATGATGCTTGCTTTGCGTTCGGTCAATTACGACGGATATCTTTCTTTGGTATGGGATCCCGCTTGGTGTGCGGAGCTTGACGATATGGAGATCATTTATACCCAATTCATTCATTACATGAAACAGTACAGTGATCCTTCCAAAAAAGAAAAAACGCTGTATTACAACCGCACTCGCACGGGAAAATATGTTTGGAAAAAGGAACTCTTGATCCGTGAGACGTTTTCCGATGTTTTGGATCGCATGGTGGAAGAATTTCCGGATCAATATGCGTTCAAATATACCACTTTGGATTACACGCGAACGTACAGTGAGTTCCGTGAGGATGTTGATACGTTCGCACGCTCTCTGTTGGCTTTGGGAGTACGGCCCGGTCATCACGTTGCCGTTTGGGCATCCAATGTTCCGCAATGGTACATTGCCTTTTGGGCAGTCACCAAGATCGGTGCGGTTTTGGTATCCATGAATACCGCTTACAAGATCCACGAAGCGGAGTATTTGTTAAAACAGTCGGATACCCATACTTTGATCTTTACGGAAGGCTCCAAGGATTCCGATTACGCGCAGATCATTGCCGAACTTTGCCCGGAGTTGGAAACGACCAAGGCAGGCATGCCGCTGCACAGCAAGCGACTTCCGTTTTTGCGGAACGTGATCACCGTCGGGTTTCGGCAAAAGGGGTGCCTGACGTGGAATGAAGCCGTGGAGCGGGCAGAGCAGGTCCCCGTGGAGGAGGTGCTTCGGATTGCTGCTACGGTCGATCCGGACGATGTTTGCAACATGCAGTATACTTCCGGCACCACCGGGTTCCCGAAAGGAGTCATGCTGACGCACTACAACATTGTCAATAACGGAAAATGCATTGGCGACCGTCTGGATCTTTCCACGGCGGATCGGATGATGATCCAAGTCCCGATGTTCCACTGTTTCGGAATGGTTTTGGCAATGACGGCTTC
>CAYPIV010000238.1:0-1693 GCA_964410895.1 uncultured Ruminococcus sp.
AGTGCTGGAAAGCGGCGTAAAGCTGACTGGTGCAACGGTACATTTTGTCAATGAGATTCCGGACGGCGGCGAGATCATTATGCAAAAAGCGGTTGAGGTGTTGCCCGGGGATACTCCGGAACGCTTGCAAAAGCGGGTCATGGAACAGGCGGAGTGGATCATTTTGCCATTGTCGGTGGAAAAAATATCGAAAGAAATGCAAGAAAGACAAAAAGAGGTGCAGTGAATGGCTTTGTTTAATCTTCAGGAATTGTTAAGCGAAAATACGTATCCGGGACGCGGTATTGTTATCGGGCAATCGGCAGACGGTGCCGCTGCCATGATCGCGTATTTTATTATGGGGCGCAGCGAAAACAGCCGCAATCGTGTGTTTGAACGTTTCGACGGCGGAATGCGTACCAAGGCTTTCGATGAATCCAAGTTGGAAGATCCAAGTTTGATCATCTACAATCCCTATTTGAAACGCGGATTGACCGATATTATCACGAACGGTGATCAAACCGACACCATTTACGAGCACTTGGAAGAAGGGAAAACATTTGAAGATGCTTTGATGACGCGGGAATTCGAGCCGGATGCACCGAATTTTACCCCGCGGATTTCCGGGATCGTCAATTACCGCTTACCGAGAAATACCTTTGCGTATTCGCTTTCCATCTTAAAAAGCGCCAACGGAAATCCGGATACCTGCAATCGCTATTTTTACCGTTACGCACCTCTGAGCGGTATCGGTCATTTTCTGCACACGTACGCGCATGACGGGTCCCCGCTTCCTTCTTTTTACGGGGAACCGGAGGAAGTGGAACTTCCCAATACCGCGCAGGAGTTGGCGGATCTGATCTGGAGCCATTTGAATGAAGATAATAAAGTCTCTTTGTTTGTTCGCTACGTACCTTTGGACGGAAGCGAACCGACCGAGATCATCCAAAATAAAAATATGAGTCCGGAGGAATTCGAAAATGAAGGAATTTGAACTGAAGTACGGTTGCAATCCCAATCAAAAGCCCTCCAAGATCTATATGCAGGACGGAAGCGATCTCCCCATTACCATTTTGAACGGCAGACCGGGGTATATCAACTTTTTGGATGCGTTTAATTCGTGGCAGTTGGTCAAGGAGTTGAAAGAAGTGTTGCATGCACCCGCGACGGCTTCCTTTAAGCACGTCAGTCCCACTTCCGCGGCGATCGGAATTCCGCTTCCCGAAAAACTGAAAAAAGCGTGTTTCGTAGATGATGTGGAGGGGCTTGACGACTCCCCCTTGGCTTGCGCGTTTGCACGCGCAAGAGGCACGGATCGGATGTGTTCTTTCGGAGATTGGATCGCACTCTCCGACATTTGCGATGTGACCACCGCAAATTTGATCCGTCGAGAGGTCTCCGACGGCGTGATCGCTCCGGGCTATGCGCCGGAAGCGTTGGAAATTCTGAAATCCAAACGCAAGGGAGCCTACAATATCGTGCAGATCGATCCCGACTACGTTCCCGCTCCCATCGAATGCAAACAGGTATTCGGCGTTACGTTTGAACAGGGCAGAAACGAATTTCGGATCGACGAAGCGCTCCTTTCCAATTTGGTGACCGAAAACAAGGCCTTGCCGGATTCTGCCAAGCGGGATCTGATCATTGCGTTGATCACTTTGAAATATACGCAATCCAATTCCGTTTGTTACGCCGTTGACGGGCAGGCGATCGG
>CAYPIV010000239.1:0-1672 GCA_964410895.1 uncultured Ruminococcus sp.
TTGCAAAGCTTTTGGGCGGATTTTTCCAAACAGTTGGAAGCCGCAGAGCAGACCATCGGCGCGAAAAATATTGAAATTCCTCCCGAAGAAACGGATCTTCTCTGTGAAAAATGCGGTAGCCGTATGATCGTACGAAACGGTCGGTTCGGAAAATTTGCCGCTTGTCCCAATTATCCGACCTGTCGGAATACCAAGCCGTTGACGGCATCCGAACCGCAGGGCGAAGAACAGAACGAAAAGAAGGCTCCTCCCGTTGCGGAGTTCAAATGTGAAAAATGCGGATCGGATATGGTTTTGCGAACAGGAAAATTCGGAACTTTTTATGCTTGCAGCAAATATCCGGAGTGTAAATTTACCAAAGCGCGTGTGTGGGAGACCGGGGTGGACTGTCCGAATTGCGGCGCGAAGATCGTGACCAAATACGGCAGAAATCATACCGTGTTTTACAGTTGTGAAAAATATCCGGAATGTGATTTTTCTTCTTGGGATATGCCTGTTCGGGAGAAGTGCCCGAATTGCGGGAAATTGCTGTTCCGCAAAAAAGGAAAGAATCTTCTTGTTTGTCACGACGCGGTATGCGGTTTCTCTCGTCCCTTGGAAGAATCGGAGCTTTCGGAACGGACGTCGGAGAATGCGGGGCGTGCGGAATGATGCGAATTTCGGTTTACGGTGCCGGGCTTGCGGGTTGTGAAGCGGCTTGGCAGGCAGCAAAGCGCGGAGTATCGGTCGTTCTGTATGAAATGAAACCGAAAAAAATGACTCCCGCACATCACAACGCGGAATTTGCCGAATTGGTATGTTCCAATTCTTTGCGGTCCGACTGTGTTTCCAATGCCGTCGGGTTACTGAAGGAAGAGATGCGCCGTTGCGGTTCTTTGATCATGGAAGCGGCGGATGCAACGCGTGTGCCGGCAGGTTCGGCACTTGCGGTGGATCGCAAGCTGTTTTCCGAATATATTACCGAGAAGATCCGCAACTGCCCGGTCATTGAGGTGCGTGAGGAGGAGTGTTCATCGGTCGATGCGGATGAGATCACCGTGATTGCCACGGGACCTTTGACCTCTGACCCAATGGCAACTTATATTGCCGAGGAGTTGGGATGTCACGGATTGCATTTCTTTGACGCCGCGGCGCCGATCGTGGATTTTGCTTCCGTGAATATGGATGTCGCTTATTTTGCTTCCCGATACGGGAAAGGAGACGCGGACTATATCAACTGCCCAATGACAAAGGAGCAATACGACGCTTTCTACAATGCTTTGATCTCGGCACAAGAAGCGCCTTTAAAAGAGTTTGACCGAGAAAGTCAAAAAGAATTGCACGTATTTGAGGGGTGCATGCCGATCGAGGTTATGGCAAAACGCGGATATGACACTCTCCGTTACGGTCCGTTCAAACCGGTCGGTCTGGTGGACCCCCGCGTCGGAGAAGAAGCGTATGCCGTTGTTCAATTGCGCAAAGAGAATCGCTCGGGGACCATGTTTAACTTGGTCGGATTTCAAACGCATTTGACGTTTTCGGAACAAAAGCGGGTATTTCAAATGATTCCGGGATTGGAGCATGCGGAATTTTTACGCTACGGCATCATGCACAGAAATACCTATCTGCAATCTCCCGATTTTTTGGACGCGTCCTATGCAATGCTGTCCCGCCCGAATATTTTCTTTGCCGG
>CAYPIV010000240.1:0-1671 GCA_964410895.1 uncultured Ruminococcus sp.
CCGATGGCTGTTGTGGAGGCAAACAACGAGCTTCGCATGTTGCAGTCCAAGGAGGAACATGAGATCGAACGTATTCTGTATCAACTCTCCTCCTCCGTCAGCGCAACGTCCAATTCCTTGCGCCTGAATTATTTGAATTTGACCGAGCTTGCCTTTATTTTTGCCTGCGCGGAATTTTCCATGCGCATCCAAGGGTGTGAGCCGAACCTTTCGGGAGGGCGCTCGCTGGATCTGAAACGTGCAAGACATCCTCTGATCGATCCCAAAAAAGTGGTTCCCACCGATATTCGGTTAGGAAACGGGTACGATACCCTGATCATTACCGGACCGAATACCGGAGGAAAGACCGTGACGTTAAAAACGGTCGGTCTGTTTGCTTTGATGACGCAGGCGGGATTGCATATCCCGGTGGAGGACGGTTCCTCCATTTGCGTATTCGAAAAAATTTTGGTGGATCTCGGGGATGAACAGAGCATTGAACAGTCCCTGTCCACGTTCTCATCTCATATGGTCCATATCGTTCACGTAGTTCGTGAAGTCAACGAGCGCTCCCTGTGCCTGTTCGACGAGTTGGGAGCGGGAACCGATCCCGTTGAGGGAGCGGCTTTGGCGGTTGCCGTGATCGAAACCGTGCGCAACGCAGGAGCAATGTGTGTGGCAACCACCCACTATACGGAGTTAAAAACCTATGCGTTGGATACGGAGGGGGTGCAAAATGCGTCTTGCGAATTTGACGTGACCACATTGCAACCGACCTATCGACTGATGATCGGAACGCCCGGAAAGTCCAATGCATTTGCCATTTCGGAAAAACTCGGTTTGCCGGAATCGGTCATTGCATTGGCAAAAACGCACGTCACACGCGAACATCAGCAGTTCGAAAAGATCATCGAACAATTGGAAGCTACACGGCTGGAGGCGGATCGTGCTCGGGAAGAAGCCGTGCGCTTAAAACAAGAGTACGAAACGATGTGTCGCAATGCCGAGAAAGAGATCCGTACACGTTTTGCACAATCGGAACGGGAGATCGAACAAAACAGAAGAAAAGCAATGCAAATGTTGGATTCCGCAAAAGCTTCCAGCGATTTTATCTTTGCGCAATTGGAAAAAGCCAAAAAGGCGGAAGAAGCCGGAAGACTCAGTGAGGAATTGGATCGTGCGCGGCGTGCGGTCAGGATCTCCATTCGGGAAAATCAAGACCGAGTTAATCCGGTGGAAGAAAAAACGAATGATGAAAATTATGTGTTACCGAGAGATCTGAAAAAAGGTGATAAGGTGTATCTTGTCAACATCGACAAAGAAGGCATCCTTTTGGAAACTCCCGATCGCAGCGGAACCGTTTTGGTCCAAGCCGGTATTTTAAAAACGCGTACCAAACTTTCCAATTTGCAATTGATCGAGGAAAAGGTCGGCGTGATCTCAGGCGGTCAAAAAAAGACGGTGTCGGACTATCATGCCAAAGTAGATCGAAACTTTCGTGACGAGATCGATCTGCGCGGGCTTTTGGGAGATGAAGCATGGCTTTCCGTGGATAAATATTTGGATGACGCTATGCTTGCCAATTTTAAGACCGTCCGATTGATTCACGGGAAGGGGACCGGCGCTTTGCGCAACGCCCTTTGGCAACATTTGAAAAAAGACAGCCGTATCGCGAATTTTCGGATCGAAAAA
>CAYPIV010000241.1:0-1651 GCA_964410895.1 uncultured Ruminococcus sp.
TGAGAAGCCAATGTTGCCAAAGAATCCTCTTCCATGGCAAGCACTTTATCCGGTCGGAACGTAGGGGATACCGTGGTATTGCCGTAGGTCCCGTGGGCATCTAACGCGGAAGTGGCGTCATCGGTGGTTGCGATCCATTCCACGCGGAATTTTTTCAAAAGATCCGCTACGGTCGTTTCCTGTAAGATCTTATTTGCGGCAACGTAAATGCGTTCGGCACTTTCGGCACAAAGCGGCTCGCAGATGCCAAACAGCATTTTCAGTTCCAATTGCGTCCAATAATACAGAGGGCTCCCGCAGAGTTTCGGGAAGATCTCGGCATATTTCAAATATTTTTCGTGAAAAGAAGCGTTTCCGGTAATGTAATATTCATCCACACCGCACAAACGCATTGCACGCCATTTATAGTGATCTCCGCCAAGCCACAGCTCTCCGAGTTCCGAAAAACGGTAATTTTCTTGGATCTGTTTTTCATTCAAATGGCAGTGATAGTCAATGATCGGCAAGTCTTTGACGGCTTGATACAGCGTTTTCGCGGACGCGGAAGAGAGAAGCACATCATCTCCGAAGAATGGTTTTGTCATGAGTGGATTCCTTTCCTGAAATAGGTTTATTGAGGGACGGCAATGCGAGCTCCGTCGGAGGCATACATTCCGAGGATCAACCGAACGACCTTTCCGCCTTCGATCGCGTCAATGGGGAAGTGTCGGTCGGTCAACAGACAGTCGTAAAAATCCGCGATCAATGTCTTGTGTCCGTTCCCCCATTCCGTTTTTCCGATTCCGGCTTCCCGAATTTGCAGGGGAAGGGTTTGGTGGTTGACCGAAACTTCGAAATTCCCGCCGGTCACAAGATCGCCGTTGGACAAGCGGATCCAATGCTGGATCGGAAAATCTTCGCCCGCGGCAGTGGTGGCAAACAGATTAAACCGTTTTCCGTCTGCGGTTTCAAACAGTGCCGTTGCGGTGTCCTCTACCTCGATCTCGTGTTGTAAGTGGTCGTTAAAAATGTGAGCCGTTACAAATTCGGGCATTCCGCAGATCCATTGCAACATATCCAAGGTATGGAGCGCTTGGTTGATCATAACACCGCCGCCCTCCATCTTCCAAGTGCCGCGCCAAGCGCCGGAGCGGTAATACGCTTCGTCACGCTTCCACAGCACAAAGGAGCCTGCGGCAAGGACTCCTTGCCGCGAAAGCTCATACAGTTTTAAAATGTTATTTTCATATCGGTTTTGCAGGCATACGCCGATTTTCGCTTTGCTGGATCTTGCGGCAGTTTGGACCTGCGCCAACTGTTCCAAAGAGATCGCCAAAGGTTTTTCACACAGCACGTGAATATTTTGATTCAACGCTGCAACACACATTTCCGCGTGCAGATAATGCGGTGTGCAAATATGAACGACATCGGGAGCCTCTTTTTCCAAAAGCTCGCGGTAATCGGTATAGATCGGGATTTGACCGAGACGGTGACGCTCCGCAGCGGTTTGCGCATGCGTCATGTCAATATCACAAAGCGCACAAATCGTGTGCCCGGCGGCAAGGATCCCTTGAATGTGGTTGCCGCTGATGGCACCGCAACCGATAACGGCTGTGCGTAAAGAAGGCTGATGTTCGGATTTCATTTTGTTCTCCTTTGCGTCGGTACGGGC
>CAYPIV010000242.1:0-1638 GCA_964410895.1 uncultured Ruminococcus sp.
CCGTGCGATCGGAAGCGCACTTTGCAAGCGGGGATATCGGAAAGAACCGATCGCTGTTTTGATGGCGAAACATCCGCGGCAGGTCGCCTCTTTTTACGGGGTGATCTACGCGGGCTGTTTCTACGTTTCTTTGGATGCGGACATGCCGGCAGAGCGCTTGGAACTGATCTTGCAGACCGTTGGAGCGCGGTTGCTCTTGACGGACGGGACATGCAAAAAAGCAATGGAACGGTTGCATTTTGGTGGAGAGATCCTTTTTTACGACGCGGTCGCCGCGGAGAAAGAAGAGCCGATCCTGTTGAACGCTGTTCGGGAGCGGCAGATCGATACCGATCCGATCTATATCGTTTTCACTTCCGGTTCTACCGGAGTTCCGAAAGGCGTTGCGGCATGCCACCGTTCGGTGATCGACTATGTGGAAGCACTTTCCGATGCGTTGGGATTTTCCGAGAACACCGTATTTGCCAATCAAACGCCGCTGTATTTTGATGCCCCGCTGAAAGAATTGATTCCCGTGATCAAGTTCGGCGCAACGGCGTATTTGGTCCCGAAATCCTACTTTCTGTTCCCGACCAAGTTGTGCGAGTATTTAAATCGGCACCGCGTGAATACGATCTGCTGGGTGGTTTCCGCACTGACGATGCTTTCTTCCCTCGGCGCGTTGGAAGTCGATCCGCCGCGCTACCTGACGACCATTGCGTTCGGAAGCGAAGTGTTCCCGAAAAAGCAATATGCGATCTGGCGCAAAGCTTTTCCGCATGCGGATTTTTACAATCTTTACGGCCCGACCGAGGCAACGGGGATGTCCTGCTTTTGGCATGCGGATCGGGAGTTGGAGGAAGAAGAACCCATTCCCATCGGCAGACCGTTCCGAAATACCGATCTGCTCTTGATCGGGGAGGGTGGAAACGCGGTGGACCCCGGGGAAAAAGGGGAAATTTATCTGCGCGGAACTTGCGTGACGCTCGGATATTTCAATAACGCGGAAAAAACGAACGAAGCGTTTGTTCAAAATCCGTTACAAAAAGCCTATCCGGAGACGGTCTACCGGACCGGTGACATTGCTTATCGGAACGAGCGCGGAGAGTTGGTCTTTGTTTGCCGGAAGGATGCGCAGATCAAGCATATGGGCAACCGAATTGAACTCGGCGAGATTGAAACGGTTGCGATGAAGCACCCCGATATCAGCCGCGCACTTTGTTTGTACGATCCCGAAAACAAGCGGATCCTGCTGTTTTATACGGGAAGTTGCGAGGAAACGAACTTGCAGCAATTTTTGAAAGAACGTTTGCCGCGCTATATGTTACCTGCTGTGTGCCGCAGAACCGAGCGGTTTCCGCTGACGCCGAACGGAAAAACCGATCGGCGCGCACTGTTGGCTTCCGTTTCTCGGTCGGAATCTTGCTGAGTTGCCGTCGGTGCCGTGCCGCCGTGGACCTCTTAAGTCCGATTTTGATTTGAACGTTACTTGATTTCGACGTTTTTTTCGGGATCTGCGACAGTTGGGAAGATCTTTTCAAGAGAGCTGTCTTGACAAGTTTACGCTTTCATGCTATACTGATAGTGCCTAAGATATGCAGCGGACCGAGAGCGGTTTGGAAGGAGTTTTGAACCATGCTGGAGCAATATTTCATGGAA
>CAYPIV010000243.1:0-1629 GCA_964410895.1 uncultured Ruminococcus sp.
AAAACATTCCCTTTGCAATTCCCCAACAGAGATTGGCTCCTACCGATACAAACAGAAACGCATATGCCAAAAGCGATGCGGGGTATCCGCAAAGGTCTCGCACATCCTTGATGATCCAATAGCGGCACGGTTCATAAGGACTCATATAAAACAAATTGAGCGGTTGCGGAGAACGTTCCGCATACGGCTTCAGCACCACGTTCAAAATCACGGACACGGCAAAAACGATTGCAAATACCGCGATCGGCGGAAGCACTTCCGCAAAATACCGCCGTCCGTAATCCCGTGCGATCATGATCAGCAACCCCATGCAGATCATGGCAGTGTGCCACAACATGGTGTGAACGGAAAGAGACGCATATCGGTAAAACAGCGGATACGCCATGACCAAAGCCCCGCCCATGGTCTGATAGAAAGCGCAAAACTGATACAACGTATCTTTCAGTCTACCTTCCGGTAACAGAGGGATCAGCAATGCAAAATAAAGGCAATACGAACAAAACTGCAACGGCAGGATCCCGAAATTTCGGGTCTGTCCATCCAAAACCGCATAGTGGTAAAGTTGTTTGTACCATTCCAAAAAGAAGAACCCGATACCGAACAGAAAAACGATGCGATCCAAACAAATACACCGTCTCCGTTCAAAAAAGAACGCCGTTGCCGCCGCAAGCAACAAACAAATTCCCAACATCAGCAGATGATAAGTGCCGAACGCTTTCGGCTTTTCAATGGGTCTGTGCGTAAGATACAGAAAAGCCGTCAACCACCCGTTCGGATGAGACCGAACGGAACGGAAAGATAAGGGGATCAAACTCAGCAATCCGATCAGGATTCCCAAACGCAGAAAAAGAGTCCGTCTTGCGATTTGCATACTGTCTCTCCTCCTTATTGCATACCGAGACCATCCATGAAAAAAGTCCGTTTCGGGGACCTCTTGCCGCGATCCGGATGACCGATGTCCGAATCCTCCCGTATGGCATTGATGTCCCGCAGAAAACGCGCGGTCAGATCTTGGTCAGCTTGGCATACGTTGCCATCAATTTTTTGGTTCCCACCCGATCAAACACGATCTCATACAGGTAATCCGCCCCCATCGGCTTTACGGAAAGGATCTCTCCTTCTCCGAAATTGGCATGCCTCACTCGGTCTCCCTCGGAAAGGATCGGATATTGCTCGGACGCCGCCTTTTTGGAACGCAAGGAAAACGGCATACCGAACCCGTTTCCGCCGGATGCGGAAGAATAACCGCCGAAAGTATTTCGGTCGGATCCCGTGCGGGTCCCCTTTTCGGAATAATAGGTACGCACTTGCGGAACGGCAATCGCGCCTTCGTCCTGCATGCCGTACGCTCCCTTTTTGCCGACAGGATCCGATGCTCCGAATTTTGCGCACAGATCCTGTCTCTCTACCAACCGATCCGGAATCTCCAAAGCGAAACGGGAAATCGGGTTATACATGGTCTGCGAATAAAGTAACCGCGTTTTGGTGTGTAAAAGGATCAACCGCCGTTTTGCGCGGGTGATCGCAACATATGCCAAACGTCGTTCCTCCTCCATTTCCGCTTCACCTTCGACCACGGTCTTCATCCCCGGAAACAGACCGTCCTCCATTCCCGGAAGAAATACGATC
>CAYPIV010000244.1:0-1618 GCA_964410895.1 uncultured Ruminococcus sp.
AAGCGGCACTTGGAACGGTGAGAAAGATCCGTTGTCAAGTGCCGCTTCTTTTTTTGCGGATCCGAAAGGATCTGTCGGGAAGTGAGTGGAAAAAAGTCTTTACTCACAGGATTGCGCAAAGCGCAGCGAACGTTTGTAACAGGCGGAAAGGTTCCTTGCAGTACATTCGTTTTTCGGTAGAGATGGATCGGAACTCGGAAGTGTGCGGCGAAGATCACCGATCGGAGCTTCGGTGCCTTTGTACGTAAGAAAGAATTGTCCGCAAAAAAACACATACGATCACAATTCCGTTTTCGGATCAATGTTCCCGATCTGTTTGCCGATCCAAAAATAAATTCCTCCGAACGGTGGATTTTCCGGTTCGAACCTTGACAGAAAACGGCAAATATGATATACTTTCATCAGAAAGTTTTGCGAAAATACTCGGAAAGAGAGAATCTTATGAATCCATTGATCGGAAATGCGGTGATAGGTCAAAGCGGGGGACCTACCGTTGCCATAAACGCCACCCTTGCAGGCGTGATCCGCGGCTTTTTGAAGCAGCAACACGGGGGATGTATCCGCACCCTTTACGGTATGCGAAACGGAATCGAAGGATTGCTTCAGGAACGGTTGATCGACCTCGGAGCGTATTTTTCCGCAGAAGAACGCTTAACGCTCTTAGAGCATACTCCCGCGGCGGCATTGGGGTCCTGCCGAAAAAAGCTTCCTCCGGTCGACAGTGAGGATGCGGTTTACGAAACCTTGCTTCAGGTGTTCCGTAAGTATGATATCCGCTACTTTTTTTATATCGGCGGAAATGATTCCATGGATACGGTCGACAAACTTTCCGCATATGCGGAAAGGCACCGGTATTCGATGGTCGTTCTCGGAATTCCGAAAACGATCGACAACGATCTGGCGGAGACCGATCATACCCCCGGCTTCGGTTCTGCCGCGAAATATATCGCGGTAACAACGCAGGAGATCCTGCGGGACTGCGCGGTGTACCGCATTCCGGCGGTCACTGTGATCGAGATCATGGGGCGGGATGCCGGTTGGCTGACAGCGGCTTCTGCGGTCGGACGTTTGGTCAACGGAGCCGAACCGGATTTGGTCTATTTGCCGGAACGTCCGTTTTGTTTTTCCGCTTTCTTTGCGGATGTTCGGTCCGTCCTCTCCCGAAAGCCGAATGTTGTGGTGGCGGTTTCGGAAGGACTGCGGTTTGAGGACGGAAAATACGTCGGTGAGGGAACGCAGAGCGGCGTTGCCGATGCATTCGGGCATACCTATCTTGCAGGGACCGGCAAGGCGTTGGAGATCGCACTGAAACAGGAGATCGGTTGTAAGGTACGTTCTGTTGAACTGAACCTCCCGCAGCGTTGCGCCGCGCATATGGCATCTGCCGCGGATCTGGAAGAATCGGTTCGGGTCGGCATCGGCGCCGTGGAAGCCGCAAGCCGCGGTGTCAGCGGTTGTATGATGATCTTCGAGCGGATCTCGGACACCCCGTATGCGGTGCGCATATCGTACCGCCCGGTAGGGCAGATCGCCAATCGGATCCGTACCGTAGAGGATGCTTTTATCAATGCCGCCGGGAATCATGTTACCGACGCTTGTTGCAGGTATCTTTTGCCGC
>CAYPIV010000245.1:0-1595 GCA_964410895.1 uncultured Ruminococcus sp.
CCGCAAAAAATGCTTTTTGCCGTGCGTTTTACGATCCGAAAACGGGAATCTTCCGCGATACACCGAACAGCTGCCATGCAGCGATCCATTCCAATGTTTTGCCGTTGCTGTTTGGAATCGGAACCGACCGAGATGCGGGATTGCGTGCGCGTATCGTGCATCTGATCGCGCAAAAAGGACTTTCCTCCATGGGGGTGTATATGGCATATTTCGCATTGGCTGCTTTAAAACGGGTGGGGGAAGAGCAGTTGGCAGTTCAGCTTGCCACCGATTCGAATTGTTGGCTTCTCATGCTGTCCGAAGGGGCAACCACCACGTTTGAAGCATGGGGAAAAGCACAAAAATGGAATACGAGTTTGTTTCATCCTTGGGCAACCGCGCCGTTGATCGTGTTTGCCGACGGGATCCTTCCGTACTGATCGGGTGCCGATGTTTCGGCATCTTGTACTTGCAATAATTTTCAATAAATGCTTCTCTTTGGGGATTGGTGAAATTCCATATCGGCAGTATAGTCTGCGAACTCCGTTTGGAGCCGAACGGGTGTCATTCCCGTACCGACGGTATAGTCCGGATGAAAAAAGGAACTGAAGCGTTTTTGCGCCGAAAGGCGATCGGTAGAAATTACCCCTGACGCAAGGTTCAATAGGTGTCTTGGCGGGCTTCCGAAACCGATCGGAACCCGCTTGTACATAAGCTTTTACTATTTAACATTTGGAAAGGGGTTATTTTTATGCAACAGTTTGAGCGCAGCAGGCATATTCGCTTTTTGGTGATTACGGGAATTCTTTCCGCGGTTTCCGCGGTTTTGATGATGCTGAGTTTCAGCGTTCCGTTTATGCCGAGTTTTATCAAGTTGGACTTTTCCGAACTACCTGCGTTGATCGCGGCATACAGTATGGGTCCGATTTCCGGTATTTTGGTTTGCTTGATCAAAAATTTGATCAATCTTCCGATGACGACCACAGGGGGAATCGGGGAACTTTCCAATTTTTTGTTGGGAGTTGCTTTTGTCGTCCCTGCGGGAGCACTGTACCATCGAAAAAAAACACGCGGCGGAGCATTGTCGGCGGCATTTGTCGGCTCCGCTTGTATGGCCTTGCTCGGGCTTCCGCTCAATTATTTTGTTACATACCCGGCATACACCAAGATCTTTCCCTTGGAAGCGATCGTCGGTGCATACCAAAGCATCTTTCCGGGAGTTGACGGATTGTTCAGTTGTTTACTGTTGTTTAACGTTCCTTTTACTTTTTTGAAAGGTATGTTAAACACGGGGCTCACTTTCTTGATCTATAAACACATTTCCCCGTTGATCCACGGAAAAAAAAGATGATCGGCGGTCGTCGGATCTGCGACAAATTCTGCCAAAAGGAGATTTTTATGAAGAATATGAAACGAATATTCCTTTTTTGTCTGCTTCTTTGCATCGTAATACTGACCTGTTCCGCATGCAGTGCGCAAACAAGTTCATCGGGTCTTTCGGAAGGGACCGATGGGAATGTTGCCGATACTGCAACGACCGATCCTGCGGAAGAAACGGAAGAACTCGGAACGATCGAGCGCTTTTTTCTGCAAACGGTCGGAGAAGAACTGTGCGT
>CAYPIV010000246.1:0-1592 GCA_964410895.1 uncultured Ruminococcus sp.
GAAAAGTACTTGACAAAAATCGGAAAGCAATGTATAATGAAAATAACTGTGGCATGCGGGATCAAGAACTTTTTTGCACAAAACAACGAAAAAAGTCAAAAATCCGATCCGCCGCAGATCGTTCTGTTTTTCATTCAAAAGCAGATTTCCAATATCGATCGCCGCTTTGCGGGAATAGGAGAAGCTATGGCAGTTACCTTACAAATTCAATCTGTTATCTACAATAATGAAATATCTGCCTTGATGCGTGCCTACGAAAGTTTGGCGAATGCCGTTCGCGTCAATCGCCGCACCACAAAAGAGCTCGGAAAGGTTGTGCTTTGTTGCGGCGACGCGTCCAAAGAGCCCGTGCTTACGGAGCGGGAATTGGCACAGATCTCCGAGCGGTTTTCCGATGCTTTTGATTTTCGGTATGTCTTTTTTCACGAAAATACGGGGCACGGGAAAGGGCAAAATATTTTGAGCCGCGACTGTACTTCGGAATATATGATGATCACCAATCCGGATGTCATTGTGTGCCCCCGTTTTTTCTCCGGGATGCTCTCTCCTTTGCTTGACAAAAACTTGAACGTCGGCATGACCGAAGCGAGACAAACACCGTCCGAGCACCCGAAAGAATACGACAGAGAGACACTGTTGACCGAATGGGCGGCGATGGCGTGCGTCATTTTTCCGACCGAGCTGTTTCGCAGGATCGGACAATTCGATTCGGATTGTTTCTTCCTGTATTGTGATGACGTGGACTTTTCGTGGAGACTTCGTTTGGCAGGTAAACAGATCATGTACCGCCCGGATTGCCCCGTTTATCATGCAAAACGCCTTTCCTCCACCGCAAATTGGCAACCGACTTCCGCAGAAGTTTACTATTCACAGGAAGCCGCACTGCTGATCGCCTATAAATATTCCAACACGGAGCGTTTTAAGGAGCTGTACAAGCGCTTTAAAAATGCAAATACCGCAGTCGGGGACAAGATCATCGCTCGGTTCGAAGAAATGAAGGAAAAAGGCATTTTGCCGCAACAATTGGATCCGCACCATAAAGTCGCGCGCTTTTTGGGTGAGGGATATTCCGACAGTAAATACGTTTTGTAAAAGCAAAGGGTGATTTGAACGATGAAGCAAACAAATTTTCAGCCGACTGCGGTCAATGAATACTTTGCGTGGTTAGAGCAAACGGTATCTCCGAATACCCCGCTTTACTGTGCCGCGCATTCCTATTTGGAGCAATTGCGGACAGAAAAAAAAGAACAGACGACCGACGATGCCCCGTTTCTCAGCATTGTCATGCGGACGCAGGGAAAGCGCCCGCAAATGCTGACAGAAGCATTGCTTTCCCTGACCGGACAAAGCAATACCGATTTTGAAGTGCTTCTCATGGGACACAATCTTTCCGCGGAGCAGTTGCGGACCGTATCCGAGATCGTTTCGGACCAACCGGATTGGATGCGGAAACGGATCCGTTTGATCCCCGTTACCGGCGGGACCCGAACCACTCCCCTCAACCGCGGGTTTGAGGAGGCAGCCGGACGTTATATTGCCGTATTGGACGATGACGATCTGGTGTTTGACCATTGGGTACAGTCGTTCTGCGA
>CAYPIV010000247.1:0-1590 GCA_964410895.1 uncultured Ruminococcus sp.
GCAGTTGCCGATTTCGTAATTTTCTCAAATTACTGTCTTATCAGCACACAGCTTCGGCAGCGCTCTTTTTGCTTTATGCTCCCCTGTTTTTTTCTGACAATTTTCAAAGGCAAAAAGAGTCGGTTGCATTTGATATTGAAGATAGAAATGCCTATTCATCCGATCGTAAAACGTGCGAAAGCTCTCCGCAGGCGAAATTTTCGGCAGTTTGCTTTCGGGCATACCGCCGAAAAAACGTCATTCGCCCCCGTATCCGATAGGCGGAACCACCTTGCACCTGTTCTCATGCAAATTCGGATTCACGAGCCATGCGACACAACCGACAATGTTCGGAATTGGAAACCGAGCAAAGGTGACTATTGCAAAGAAGATAAAAATATGATAGAATAAGATCGGACAGGCAGCGAAACGACGCAAAAGCAAACAAGGAACGCCATTACACGATCCCCAAGCGGAAGCACAACTGCCGATCGACACAGCAAGCGCGCCGATGAACCGAGCTTTTCATCGGAGGACGAAGAGAGATAAGAGTTGCTTGCAGCAGAAAAGGGCAATGTTCCTTTCGGATTCTCTTTCCGTGCAGGCGGATCATGTGCCACAATCCATACCGAAAAATCAACGAGGAAACTTCATGGAATCAATCATAGAATATTTAAACCAAACATACCGTCCGCTTTCCATCATTCTCTACGGTTCCTATGCCAACGGAACCAACGATGAAACCAGCGATTTTGACGCGTTGGTGATCTCTCGTGATGTCGGACCGTTTCATGACACCTCTTTTCAAAACGGCGTTCCATTGGATGTTTTTGTTTACCCCGCTTCTTTTTTTGAGGAAGATTACGATTGCAACGACTTTATTCAAATAATTGACGGAACGATCCTCCGAGATCACGATGCGCTCGGCGAATCACTTCAAGCGGAAGTACGCGCTTACTTGCAAGATCGTCCGAAAAGATCCCAAGCGGAGTTGGATGCCGCCGTTGATTGGTGCATCAAAATGCTGGCACGTGCAAAGCGATGCGATGCCGAAGGACTGTTTCGGTGGCATTGGGTGCTGACCGAGAGTTTGGAGATCTTCTGCGATCTCATGCAACAGCCCTATCAGGGACCGAAAAAATCCTTGCAATGGATGAAAAAAAGCCATCCGGCTGCTTTTACCTGCTACCAAAATGCACTTGCGGAGTTTGATCTCTCCCATTTGGAAGCTTGGATCGCGTATCTGCAAACCGCAAGCAAGGCAATTTGACATCTCGCCCCCGCATCGCTCGCAAAACAGTTCCCTACCGAAAAGTGTCACAAGTCAAAAAGCATGGGCGGCATTGCTCGGCTTTGGAACCCGATTTTTGCCCGATCGCAGTCGATCCGTTTTCCGAAGCGCATGGCATCCACACCGCTTTGCGTGCAGAAGATCTTGAAACATGTGCTCCCGAAATACCGTTCGTTTTGCCGCCGCGGAATACTACGGGATCGGTTTTCCGAGTTCTCGCAAAACGAACTTGGAAAAGTGCTGTCAAAACAGCCAAACGTAACCTTTGAATTTTATGAAAAATCGGCAAAATTCATTCTTTTCATGCATCTGTTTTTCGT
>CAYPIV010000248.1:0-1570 GCA_964410895.1 uncultured Ruminococcus sp.
CCCCCGTGCGGTTACGACCGCAAAGTGCATACTCGGTCGCGCAAGTGGCAAAACGGCTTTACGAGCAAGGGGTGCGAACTTCGGACGCCGACTTGACTCCGATCTATCTTCGGCTTCCGCAAGCCGAGCGGGAACGGTTGGAAAAAGAAAAGGCAAAAACGCTATCGTAATTACACGCAGAAAGGTCATGCATATGAAAAACAACACAATTACCATCGGATGCGACCATGCCGGGTATGCATTGAAACAACACGTTTTGAAACACTTATCCGAAAGAGGGATCTCGGTCATTGATGTGGGAACCGATTCCCCCGAAAGTTGCGACTATCCGAACATTGCGCACTTGGTTTGCCAAAATATTCAAAACGGAGTGACCGACCTCGGAATTTTGATCTGCGGTACGGGGATCGGAATGTCCATGGCTGCCAATAAGCATCACGGGATCCGCGCCGCAGCTTGCTCGGACACTTTCAGTGCGCGCCTGACCCGCATGCACAACGACGCCAACGTTCTCTGTTTCGGCGAACGGGTCGTCGGGATGGGACTTGCATGTGATCTGGTGGACAATTTTCTGGATGCCGAATTTGAAGGCGGAAAACATCAGCGTCGCGTTGATATGATCACCGATCTTGAAAATTCCGAGCGGTAACTCCGCATTTTCACCATCATTTTTTAGGAGGTTGCCATGGCTTTCAAAATGAAAACACTGACAAAAGCACTTGAAAAAAACATTTCCCTGAATCCCACTGCCGCCATCATTCTTGCGGCGGGAGATTCTACCCGTATGGGAAAAAATGTCAATAAGCAAATGCAGTTGATCGATGGGTTTCCCGTGTTGGCCCACACTTTGCTCGCATACCAACAGTGCTCTTTGATCCGAGACATCATCGTAGTCACAAAGCCTGAGCTGTTCGCGGATGTGTACAGCATTGCGCAGACCTATCACATCAAAAAGCTCCGCCATATCGTGGCAGGCGGAAACACCCGTCAGGAATCCGCCAAAAAAGGATTCGCCAAACTGAATCCAAAGATCAAATATGTTGCCATTGCCGACGGAGCACGTTGCCTGACCACACCGGAACAGATCGCAAAAATCGCGTTGCGCGCTTACCGCTATGAGGCTGCAAGCGCCGGACATGCCGTAAACGATACCGTAAAACGGACCACCGCGACCGGTTCCGTCAAAGAAACGGTCGATCGAAAGAATCTTTGGTTGGTTCAAACGCCGCAGATCTTTCATACCACGCTGTACGCGGCGGCACTGCAAAAAGCGGAAGCCGACCATTTTGAAGGTACGGACGACAACGCACTCTTGGAACATTTGGGATATCAGATCCAATTGGTCGAATGCGGTGTGGAAAATTTGAAGATCACTTCCCCGGATGATCTGATCCCCGCGGAAGCGATCCTGCAACATCGTCGGCTGTTGAAAACGACAAAATCCTTTTCCTGACGGAGCGTGCGGATATGATTACCGATATGAGGATCGGGCACGGCTATGACGTGCACCGTTTAACGGAAGGCAGACCGCTGATCTTGGGCGGAGTTTCCGTTCCCTATGAAAAAGGTC
>CAYPIV010000249.1:0-1553 GCA_964410895.1 uncultured Ruminococcus sp.
GTCATTTACCATTCGGTAAAGCCCCTTGCCGTGTACCAAAGCACGGCGATCAGAATGGCAAAACCGATCCAATTGAACAGCCAAAAATACCAATGCTTGGTTTTGTGGCGAAACAAATACATGCCGAGCAGAGCCCCCATGGAACCTCCTAAAAGTCCGATTCCCAAAAGTACCGCCTCCGGTGTGCGCCACGCTCCTTTTTTTGCTTTTTGCTTATCCCGCCCGTACAGGATCAAAGCGATCAAACTCATCACAACGGCATACGTCAGGATCACTGCGGTCGTCATCGTTACCTCCTTTACAGCGGGTGGCGCATCCGCACCGCCGAAAATGCCTCTGCTGCGATCTCAGCAGTCTCCGCAATATCCGCATCACTTAAAGCCGCATTGATAAAGTGGTTATGGTGATTGGTAAAAAAGACTCCTCTTTTGACGCATTCCGCGATCCACTCTTGGTGAAGCGTTAACGAAGCATCGTCGGCGATCCGCAAATAAAACAGGGACGGAACCCCCGTGATATGAAGATCAAAAGAGAATTCCTCGGCGGCTTTGAGGAGTGCTTTTTTCAACTTCGTTCCCTTTTCGATCAAAAGCGACGGACAGTTGAGCCGTTTCATCTTTTCAATGCAGGCAATTCCGGCTGCGAACGGAACGGCTGACATCCAATACGACCCGGTATAGGACATGGAGGAGACCGTATTTTTCAAAAACGTCTTGCCGCACAGCGCGCTGACATTGTATCCGTTTGCCAAGGCTTTGCAAAAACAGATCAAATCCGCTTCGAATCCGAAATAATGATCCGATCCGGCAAGATCCAAGCGAAAACCCGCACGCACGTCATCGACAATCAAAACGCTTCCTTCCTCGGTACAGAGTTTGCGAACGTTTTGCCAAAAATCCTTTGCGGGAAGTTCATTGTCCATGAAATTTCCGTGCATATACGGCTGTGCGATCACCGCCGCGATCTCTCCGCGGTACCGATCAAAAACTTCCTGCAATTGATCGAACCGATTCCAATCAACATAGATGTTATGCATAACATCTTCTTCCATGATGCCGGCATAGTCGATCTTCTGCGTCCAAGGAGAAACACCGTGGTAATATCCTTTGAAAAAGACGATCTTTTTTCGCCGCGTATATGCTCTTGCGGTCATCACGGCAAGCGTGGTAACGTCATTTCCGTTTTTGGCAAAAAAGGTCCAATCCGCGCTGACAACGGTCTCCACCAAAAGATCCGCAAAATCGATCATAACGGGATTCGGCAAGGTCGTACAATCCCCGATCGCGCGTTGTTTAGCAGCGGCTTCATCAACATCGGGATCCCCGTAGCCCAAAATATTCGGGCCGTACGCACACATATAGTCAATAAAACGGTTTCCGTCCAAATCCCACAAATACGTTCCCTTGGCTTTGGAGGAATACAGCGGAAATGCCTCCACGGGAATGTAACACCCTTCCGCAGGGCCTTGATGCCCGTAGATTCCGGAGGGAATGACTTTTACCGCCCGCTCAAATGCGGCACGGCTTTTCGGATATTGATAGATCGGATGCATG
>CAYPIV010000250.1:0-1545 GCA_964410895.1 uncultured Ruminococcus sp.
ATAAGCGATCATGTGCCACTCAATATGCGTAAAGATATGCTTTGACGGTTCCAGCGGTTCCACACGCAACGGCTCCAACCCAAGCGAGCGGACATATGCCGTTACTTCGGTTTCGCTTAAATGCCCTTTTGCATTCGGCAATTCGTAAAGCCCTGCCAAAAGCCCTTTTTCCGAACGTTTCGAAAGGACCGTGTGATCGCCGTCGCGGATCAAAAGCACGGTACGCGGTTCGACCTTTCGCGGCTTACGGGTCGGTTTGACCGGCAACGCATGGACTTCTCCGTGCATGCGGGCAAAGCAATCCGCCGCGAAGGGACAGCTTTCGCACTTGGCTTCCCCGTTTGGAATACAAACGGTTGCGCCGAGTTCGATCAACGCTTGCGTAAAATCCCCCGCCGCCGAAGGAACCGTGGGTTGTAATGTCGCTCGAAAAGCATCCTTGGTTTCTTGCAGAGAAATATCTTTGTAAACGCCGAGACATCGGGAAAGTACCCGAAGAACGTTTCCGTCTACCGCCGGAACGCGGATATCGTATGCAATGGACGCGACTGCCCCGGCGGTATACGCTCCGATCCCCGGCAAAGACAACAACTCCTCGTAAGTTTTCGGCATCTGACCTTGATACCGTTCCAAAACCACTCGTGCGGCTTTTTTTAAATTTCGCGCCCGACTGTAATATCCAAGACCTTCCCAAAGTTTCAACAGCTTTGCATCATCGATCTCAGCGAGCGCGCTCACGTTCGGGCAAGTTTCCAAAAAGCGGGCATAATACGGCTTCACCGCTTCCACACGGGTCTGCTGGAGCATAATTTCCGAGATCCAAATACAATACGGATCTTTGGTGTGTCTCCACGGCAGATCTCTTTTATTTTCTCGATACCACGCAAGCAATCGTTCGATCTGTTGCGGAGTCAAACATGTTTTCATAAATTCGTTTCTTCGGCACCCTATCGATTTCGGTTTTGTTTTCTTACCACTACATCATATCATAACAACGCAAAAAAGTCAAGTGTTCCGTTTTTTCCTTTGCAAAACAAAGAATCAATTCATAAAAAGTCGAAAAAAGTGCAAAAAAACGCCGCGGCAAGCGGATCAACGAAATCGCAAAATCGATTGATGACAGGCAAGACGCGGAATCCGATCGACAAAAGCAATCAAACGGAATAGCAAACAGAGTTTCTTCTGGCATCCGTTGCCGGATCTTACAGAACATCTCTTGACAGGATACCAATACCGTGGTATCCTGGATGCACACCGTAAGAATGGAGGAGGACAAAATGAAGATCGACTGTGTATGGGAACATAACGGAGATGACACCTTGCTTTATGCCGTTCACGAGATCGGTGCCTATACCCGCGGCGAATCTCTTGAGATCGCAATACGGAAAATGCCGCAGGAAATCGTTTCCTATCGCCAATGGTCAGGCATGGATCCCGAAGGGCAAGCAGAGATCGTAATCGTCGAAGAAAAGCGCTCCGATCTTGCTGTTCGGGATGCGGATTCCGATGTGCTTTTTGAGAGTGAACGAGCACCGCTGAACTTAG
>CAYPIV010000251.1:0-1545 GCA_964410895.1 uncultured Ruminococcus sp.
ATGGCATCGGTTGCCGTTACCGATCCGAAAACACTGACCATTTCACCCTACGACCGCTCCACGCTCAAAGCCATGGTGAAAGCCATTCAGACTTCCGATATCGGAATTACGCCGATGGATGACGGTTCCGTGATCCGATTGGTGTTCCCGCCGTTGACGCAAGAACATCGAAAGGAACTTGCAAAGCAAATCCAAAAAATGGGAGAAGAAGCTCGAGTGGCGGTTCGCAATATTCGACGCGACGCGAACGATGCCATCAAAAAGTTGAAAAAAGACGGCGAAATGACCGAGGATGAGCAAAAAGCAGGCGAGAAGGCGGTTCAGGATCTGACCGATCGCTACATTAAGGAAGTGGATTCCATCACTGCCGCAAAAGAAAAAGAGATTATGCAACTTTAATCGGAGAAAGGGTGCCGCAAGATTTTGCGGCACCCTTATCGGGACCGGTTCGGTACCGAGCGGAACCTGTCTCCGTACCGACGGATGAAAATGAATCAGAACGGGAGAGGACTATGTTTGGCAAAAAAAAGCGACCGCAGACGGAACGCTTGACGGTTGACGACCGCTTACAGCACATTGCGTTCATTATGGACGGAAACGGAAGGTGGGCACAAAAGCGCGGTATGCCGCGGGAGTTCGGACATTCGCACGGTGCCGCAACCTTTAAAAAGATCGGACGGTACTGCGAGAGCATCGGATTGCGCTATATGACGGTGTATGCATTCTCCACGGAAAATTGGAAACGTCCGAAAAACGAAGTGGACACCATCATGCGCATTTTGGACGAATACATCGAAGAGTGCTTTTTGGAAATGGAAGAGGACAACGTTCATTTTCGTTTTGTGGGGAATCTGACGGTCTTTCCGGAAGAACTCCGCGCAAAAATGGAAAAGATCGACCGTTCCACCGCGCACAAACCGTTTGTTTTGAACATAGCCGTCAATTACGGCGGGCGCGAAGAGATCGCGCATGCTTTCTCCGTGCTGGCGGGATCCGGAAAAACGGAGATCTCGGAAGCGGATATCGACGCTTGTCTGTATACTGCCGGATGTCCGGACCCCGATCTGATCGTGCGTACCGGAGGAGATCTGCGCACTTCCAATTTTCTTTTGTGGCAATCCGCTTATGCGGAATACTATTTTACGGATGTTCTTTGGCCCGACTATTCCTCTAAAGATGTAGATGCGGCTGTCAGGGCATTCTATTCCAGAAAACGCCGTTACGGCGGAATCTAATCCAAAGGATTTGAGTTTATGAAACAACGAATCATCACCGCAACCGTTTGCGCGGCGATCTTACTTCCGATCTTGATCTTGGCGGACTTTATCGTTTTGCCGATCGCTTTGGCTTTGTGTACCGTGATTGCACTGTACGAAATGCTTCGCTGTATCGGCATGGAAAAGGAATATCCGATCTCCGTTCCGCTGTACGTTTTGGCATGTTTGCTTCCGCTCGGAATCCGCTACGGAATTGCGGGGCGTACCGCATTGTTGCTTTCAACGGTTTTGGTCTGCCTTTTGTATTTCTTTTCCGTTTTGATCTTTT
>CAYPIV010000252.1:0-1525 GCA_964410895.1 uncultured Ruminococcus sp.
TTTCCGCCATCATCTCTTTTTTGCGGACCTTGGTATTTCAGATCGCAGCGGTCCTGCTGTTCCCCTTGATTTGGAAAGTGGACGGGATCTGGATGTCGATCGTGGCTGCGGAAGTCATGGCGGTTGCCGTCACGGCAATTTTTTTGAAATGCAAACAGAAAAAATACCGATATTGAAACTCGGTTTGAAGCCGACGTTTCCCCGACGGCAACCGATAAACGGGGTTTCGTGTGACACGGACGTTGCCGCCGGATATCGGAGCCGATCTTTGCAAGATCGTTTTTCAAAGCAGACAAGCAAAAAAAACAGCGTGATAACATATAGTACCTTGAACGAATCTTCCCCCGAAAAGCGGCGGGATCCACGGAGGTATCTATGCTACTGACGCTGTTTTCTTTTTTTACCAAAATTCTGCATTTGATCTTGGGGGTCAATCCCCCGCAAAATTTTCCTCCACCGCTCCCTGTTGAAGAAGAACGAGAGTGTTTTCGCAAATCGGCAAACGGAGATGAAGAAGCAAGGCAAAAGTTGATCCTTCACAATCTTCGGCTGGTTTCGCACATCGTGCGGAAATACTATTCCACAGCACCGGATTCCGAGGACCTCGTTTCGATCGGAACGATCGGATTGATCAAAGCGGTAGACACCTTTAACCCGGAAAACGGAACCCGATTTGCCACATACGCGGCAAAATGCATTCAAAATGAAATCCTCATGCATTTTCGTGCCCGCAAAAAGCTGGCGGGAGAAATTTCCATCAACGAGACCATTGATATCGACCGTGACGGAAATCCATTGACCTATTTGGATGTGATCTGTTGCGAAGAGGACGTGGCGGAAGAAATCGACAAACGCATGAATGCGCAAAAGATGTTGCAATGCATCGATACGGTTTTAACCGCACGGGAGCGGCAAATCATTATGATGCGCTATGGACTCGGCACATTCCCCGCACAAACGCAACGGGAAATTGCCAAAGCACTCGGCATTTCCCGTTCCTATGTTTCCCGCATCGAAAAAAGTGCGTTGGAAAAACTCCGAAGCGCACTCAAGGGATAAAACCGACTTCCCGTCCGCCCCTCTCGCATGATCCCGCGGTTGGAAAGGTCGTTTTTCCATGCAACGGTCTCATTTCATTGAGATCAAACTCGATCGGGTCCGTATCACGCATTTTCGGCAAAAAACGATCTCTTTTTCGCCATTGCCACCGCCGAATCCGCGCGGTTTTACCGTTTTCGGAGTAAAATTGTACGCAGTAGGGAACGCCTTTCCACTTGACAAGTTTCCGAATTTGGTATATGATATAACTATCGGAAACCGAATTGCTGCCTTGATCCGAGAAACTTCTACGCTTCGCTCGGAACGGCTCAAACCGTCCCCCTTTCGGGTCGGCTCTTTTGCAATCCGGGATCCAACAAAAATTCGGAGGTCAATCAAACATGATATTAACCGGAAAAGAAATTCAAAAACGATTGGGAAGCGACATCATCATCGATCCGTTTTCCGAAGAACAGTTAAATCCCAA
>CAYPIV010000253.1:0-1518 GCA_964410895.1 uncultured Ruminococcus sp.
CAAAGCCGGAAGGACCGTATCCCCCGAGGCGGTATGGATCGGGATCAAACGAAATCGGGAACGGTAGGTCGGATCGGACAGCCACTGTGAGATGTCGTTTTCGGTAACGGCTTTTCGCAACGGTGGGGGCAACATTCGGATCAAAAGATCCCGTTCGGCAACGACGACGCTTTTTCCGCTGAGCGGATCTTGCAACAGATTCCCGGAATCCGACAATGCACGCAGGGTGCATTCCTTTCCGAACAGCGTTACGCGGATCAGAACATATTTTGCCTTTGCGGAAAATCCGAGGAAGTGCCCTCCTTTTGCCGTTGCAAATCCTGCGACCGTTGTCAAAAGCGCAAACGTCCAAACGGAGAGTCCGTCTTTTTCCAAAACTTCCAGCGGGAGCCGAACGTGATTTAAGAGGGTGTACAGTGCGGTCATGATGCCGCCCAAAAGAGCCGAAACCAAAAGGTATACGGGAATGGTTTGCAGAAATCTCCAAAAAGAAAGTTTTTTTTCGGCAAATCCGATCCCGCACATGAGGACGGCAACGGCAAGATCTGCGATCAGTATCCAAAATCCGTTGAACCCGACCAACAGTGCCAATACGGCATAACCGCCTCCGATCGCGGACGCTAAGATCGCGCGCCAACGTCGCACGAACCGATGTAACAGGGAAGCGGTCAACATCATGCAAAGCAGGTCGACGCAAGCATTGATCAAAAAATACAGATCGACATAAACTTCTTCCAAAGTGTTTTCTTCCTTTCAAAAAAACGCGGCGCAACCGATGGCGGAACATTCGGAAAATTTCGAAGCAGCCTGTTCCGAAACGGTTTACACGGGCTTTGCGGTCCGCTCAAAAATTTGTTTGCAAAGAAACGATCGACGACCTCTTGAAAGCGTTGATGCAAGGCGTGCACTCGGAACGGCAAGCTCGGGAGCGTCCTCCTGCGTATAGTATACCGCAGAGCCAAACATAAATTTGTCGAACCTGCGATGGATAAAAAATTTTTTTCGGATGGTCTATACATTTCGGAAAAAATATGGTATAATAGTCGCAGGAAGCCTGCCACGGCAGGCTCGGGACTCCGCAGGCTTCGTCCCTTTACGCACATCCGTGCGCCTGCGACATTGACGGCTTTGCAAAAATGCCCTTGCAAGCTCTCTTTTTTTCGGTGTGGGATTTGTGTGATCCGGAAGTGCGTTCGCAGACGGGCATGCAGGGGAATTGACATTCGCCGATCTTCCCGCGATACGATCTTGCATATCGATCGAGCGGAACGCTTGGATTGACTGCGGTTTTGTATCAACTGTACGCACCGATGGGGGAGGATCCCATCGTTTTTACGCGCGGGGCCGTTCGAAATGAAAGCAAATGGTTTCAAAGAATTGAAAAGGAGAAACAGAACATGTCTCATTTGAGTCGCTTTACGGAAGCGCTTACCAAAGGCGGATTTGACGCCGCCATCGTTTCAAACAGCATCAACCAACGGTATCTTTCCGAATTTCCGTTTGAGGACGGATTGATCT
>CAYPIV010000254.1:0-1516 GCA_964410895.1 uncultured Ruminococcus sp.
AAAATTTCTTCCAAGACCGCAAATTCCGGAGCGGTGAATCCGGCAAAGGAATCCAAATAAACGCGGCAACCCTCAAAATATCGGTTTTCCGACAGTTTTTTTGCCAATCTCAGCAACAGATCCGCGGGATCTTCTCCGAAACAGGTTTGAACGCTGTTACGGAACACCGCGTCAACAGCTGCAAGGTCCGAAAGCTTTTTTCGCAGAGAGGAGTTCGGCGGGAGCCTTTTGGCGGATGTCTCCAAGCGATCCGCATCGATCCCGTTCAAGTGTAATTCGGTAACGGTCTGCAACATCATTTCGGCAAGGGAAATACTGTTTCCGGTGAAACGTCCGTACTGTTGCAATGTCGGTGCCAATGTGCGAATGGCATCCCAAAGGAAGAGGATCTGCAGAGAACGGCTGACGGAAGTTTGCGTGACGCCGCCGTAGGTCCGAAATACGGCATCGGCAAGTCCCGAAAAGCTGAAGATCCGAAACAGCAGGGAGGCGTTTTTCGGCAGACGAGCGGGAAGATCGCGCTCGCTGATGTAAGCTTGCTGTTCCGGGACCAATAAAAAGCAGGGGATCCCTTCGTTCAGATCCTGTCGGATCTGTGCGATCAGCCATTCCGTTTTTCCGGATCCCGAAGGACCGCAGATCAAGTTCAACATAAAGAGTCTCCTTTTTCGGCAGATGCTTCCAAAATCAAAAGATTACGCAAAACGGGTTCTTTCCCGCGCCACGAAAAAGCACGTTCCGCGAAAGCGGATTCGTCCATGGCGTTCACCGCTTCGGAAGTGAGGGTCGGGATCGTTTTTTCCGAAAAGAAAGGAATGGGGGAAAAGATCGTTCCTTCCCGCAGAGCCCGTTGAGTATGCGGGCAAACTTCTTGACAGATATCGCATCCCCAAGCGGTGCGATAGGTTAGGATCGCGGCGCGTTCCCGTTCGGTCAGCGCCCCTTTCTTTTGCGTGACTGCGGAAAGGCAATTGCCGATCTGCTCCATCGGACAGTGGGCAGTGCAAGCGCTGCAACCGCAACAGGTTCGGATCTCCCTTGCAGAACGATCGGTCGGCAAGTCTGTGATGATCTCTCCCAAAAAAACGTACGAAGAATATTTTTCGGTCAGGAGCAAATGATTTTTTCCGATGACGCCGAGTCCCGCTTTTGCGGCGGCTTCGATCTCCGCAATGGGGGAATGATCCGTGAAAGCGGCAAATTTTGCATTCGGAAACCGTGTTTGCAGCTCCGGCAAAAGTGTTTCGAAAAGCCGACGGAAATAGGAGTGGTAATCGCGGCAAACCGCATAGGCGGAGATATTGCGCTTGCCGTCCGTGCAGGTATGGGAAAAATACGGAACGGCAAACAGCACGGCACTGCCGGAAGTGATCGATGCTTTCTCCAAAAGGTAGGGACGGAGGATCCGACAGTCGGCAAGCGGAAGAATTCCGAATGTGTCAATGTGATTTCGGTAAAAAAAATCGGATAAAAATGAAAACATATATTCCCCTTTTTGCTTTTTTGTGGTATAATA
>CAYPIV010000255.1:0-1507 GCA_964410895.1 uncultured Ruminococcus sp.
TCCGCCTGCGTTACACGGATCGACAGAGTTTCATACTGCAACTCATATCCGACCTCGGGAATGCTTCCGCACTGTTCCGCAAGCCAACCGTTTACGGTCGTGGACTCAATATCCTCGTTTTTCTCCAGATCGAAATATTCGAAAAATTCATCGATTGAGACCGTTGTCATCACCCGATAGGTGTGATCGCCGATCTCCGCAATACTTTCTTCCTCGGTCTCATCGTCCTGTTCGTCCCAGATCTCACCGACCAATTCCTCGATGATATCTTCCATGGTGACCACACCCAGCGTCAGGCCGTATTCATTCACCACCACGACCATGTGGGTACGGTTACTTTGCATTTCGCGGAACAACGCATCCAAATGTACGGTCTCCGGAACGAATTCCGGTTGCAACAAAACTTCCTCCATTTGAAATCCGGTACGCATCCGCTTCAAAAGATACTCCCGCGCATGCAAAATACCGATGATATTATCCAAACTGTCGCCGTACACGGGAATTCTGGAATACCCTTCGTTTTCGATCAAACGGATCAGCTCCGTATCCGAAACGTCTTTCGGGACCGCGACCAAATCGCTTCTCGGAGTCATGATATCCGCAGCCGAAAGGCGCTCCAACTTAAATACGTTCTTGATATATTCGATGTCATCCTGTTTGAGCGTACCGTCATCGGCACCCGCATCCAGCATGGTAACGATATCTTCCTCGGAGACCGACTCGTCCTTTTCGTTCGGATCGATCCGAAACAACCGCAAGACCGCATTGGTTGACACCGTCAAAAACCAAATGACCGGCTTCAGCGCAACCGTCATTCCGGAAATCACGCCGCAAAACGCGTTGGCAACCTTTTCTTTGTGCTTCATGGCGATCCGTTTGGGAACCAATTCCCCCAAGATCAAGGTGAAATAGGACAGGATCAACGTGATCAAGATGACGGATACGGCATCAAACACCCCTCGGTGTGCCGCAGCCCCCGGAAACGCTTTTAAAAAGAGAAGCGTCAACCGTTCCGCAAAGTTATCCGCCGCGAAAGCCGATCCCAAAAAGCCCGCTAAGGTAATTCCCACCTGAATGGTAGACAAAAAGCGCGTGGGATCCTCGGTCACTTTCAGCATTTTCGCCGCTTTTTTGTCACCGTCCTCTGCAAGAGCACGCAGTTTATTCTCATTCAACGATATGACTGCAATTTCCGTTGCCGCGAAAAAAGCATTCAATAAAATCAACACTAATTGTAGCAATAATTGCCCGGCAATTGTCATTTTAGATGTAATCCTCCAAATTCAATCAAAAATAATGTTTTCGAAAACCGATCCTGCCATACCCTGTGTCAACACAGCAGTACGATCGGCACATTCACAAACACCTTTCGATCGACTGTCTTACATCTTTCACTCGATATTCCCTCTTCGGGGCAACTTCGAGGTAACGGATCCACAAAACCAACTCCTTTTCTTTTTGATAAACTGATACAACTTACATTATAAAGCAATCCCCTGTTTATTTG